>NZ_JCAUAN010000032.1:0-73696 GCF_059691975.1 Paenibacillus sp. J22FR5
TTAAATGTTTGTCCTTTTTTAGCCATAGAAAAATCCCCTCCAAGTTGTTCTCATTTCCTTATGATACCATAAGGTTTTTTTTGAGTGTCTACTTAAAGGGGATAATACCAAAATGGCTTTAAACGGTCTTTTTTTCTTAAAACAGTTTATTAGAAGCGTTTTGCAAGTTCTTTTGCTTTTACAATCGCTTCTTCTTTAATCGTTTGAGCTTTATCAGGTGCTGCAGCCATACCTTCAACGAAGATACCTTCAAAAGAAGGAACTCCATAGAATTGCATAACTTTCTTCAGGTAACTGTGACCACTTTCAAACGCAGCAGCCGGGCCTTCGGAATAAACGCTGCCGCTAGCTTGAACATGCGCTGCTTTTTTGCTTGTCAGTAAGCCAACAGGGCCATTTTCAGTATATTTGAAAGTTTTACCCGCAACGGAAACGGCGTCAATGTACGCTTTCAACACTGGCGGGAACGAGAAATTCCACATTGGAGATACAAATACATATTTATCCGCAGCCACGAATTGATCGACAATCGCACCTAGGCGTGCAATTTTTGCTTTTTCAGCGTCAGACAGTTGCTCAAACGCAGATCCTGATTGAAGTTTGCCCCAACCACTGAACACTTCAGCATCAAGTTGTGGAACATTCTCTTTGAACAGATCCAGATGAATAACTTCATCTGCCGGATTCGCTTCACGGTAAGCTTCAATAAATTCTTTTCCTACTGCAAGACTGAATGATGTTTGAGGATCATTAGGATGTGCTGTAATGTACAGTACAGTTGCCATTTTCCAAAACTTCCCTTCTGTATTTAAAATGATTACACTTTTATTATAACTATTTTTAAGTTAATTTCAAATAAATATTTACTTACAAAAAATTCACATATCTTTGATAAGATTCCGAATAGAAACAAGGCTACCCTTATTATGAAGCTGCTGCGGGTCTCTATCCGTTTCACTGTCTCCGCATCGAATTGTTATTTACAATAAACGGTAACACTAACACTAGGGTCAACCGATAACTCCTTAGTTCCTTCAGTCGTAGTTATCCATATTGAATCTTAGTTATATCAACCGAATAGAGGAATCAGGTACTCTTAGAGATGTAAACACAACCACTTCAAAGTACTTGGGAGGTCACATATTACATGAAAAAATCATTCAAACAATGGATTGGTGTCAGTACGACAGTCGTCATGGCTGCAACGGTGGTTGCAGGATGCGGCAGTACATCCAATAAGACAGAACAAGCAACAACAGCGCCAAGCGCTGCTGCAACAGCAAATGCGAAGCCATTCGCAGGAAAAACGATTTCCTTAGTAACCGCCAACCATCCTTGGGCCGAAGCTATTAAGCCCTTGCTTCCCGACTTCGAGAAAGAAACTGGCATCAAAGTGAATGTTGAAAGCTTTTTCGAGGATCAGCTCACACAGAAGCTGACCGTGCAATTCACATCCGGATCTGCAACACCTGATGTCTTCATGTATCGCCCTCTTCAAGAAGGCAAGCTTTTCTACAAAAATGGTTGGCTTCAACCTCTTGACGAATACGCTCAAAAAGCGAAAGACTACGACTTTAATGATTTCTCCAAGTCTTCTATCGGTTCAACAACTGTTGATGCCAAATTAGCAGGTATCCCGATTATTACGGAACAAGAAATCTTGTACTACCGGAAAGATTTGCTGCAAAAGGCTGGCATTGCTGTCCCTAAAACGTTAGAGGAGCTTACCGCGGCAGTTAAAAAGCTGCACGATCCGAAAAATGAGATGTACGGGTTCGTAGCCAGAGGCCAACGCTCCCCACTCGTTACGCAAGTTTCTTCTTTCCTATACTCGGAAGGTGCCGACTTTACAACAGGAGAGAAAGCTAGCATCAACACGCCGGAAGCGCTCAAAGCCTTCACGACTTACGGCACACTGTTGAAAGACTACGCACCTCCAGGCGTGCTCAATATGTCATGGCCGCAAGCATTCGGTATCTTCGCTCAAGGCAAAGTCGCTTTCTTAACCGATGCGAACTCACTTTACCAGAACGCAACGGATCCAGCGAAATCCAAAATCTCTGATCAAGTTGGGTTTGCTGTATTCCCTGGGGGTAAAGCAGGTTCCAAGCCGTATAGTATTACATCTTGGGGGCTTGCGATGAACACCAAATCCGCCAATAAAGACGCGACTTGGGCGTTCATTCAATGGGCAACCAGCAAAGATGTTGTGTTGAAAACACAGCAAAAAGGTAACCCTGGTGCCCGCGCTTCGGTTTGGGATAAACCGGAAGGCACAACGGGCTTCCCAGCTGAGCTCATTCCAATCATCAAGGAAAGTGCCAAAACAGGCGTTGACCATGACCGTCCAACCGTGATTAGTGTAGGCGAAGCTCGTGATGCAGTTGGTGAAATTGTTCAGAAGGTCATGACAGGTGAAACGAATCTTCAACCAGTGGCAGACAAAGCCAACCAAGCACTGCAAACGATTATGGATAAAGATAAAACAAGATAAATACGTGTTCGATGGGTGAAAAGGGTCATCTGATGACCCTTTTCATCTTTCATACGGAAATAACGACATCAGGAAGGGTGAATGCAGCATGCAATATAGTTGGTTTAACCGCAACTTAAAATGGATTTATACACTCCCCGCGGTCATCTTCGTCATGCTTATGATGCTGTTTCCGATCATCTATACCGTTCGGATCAGCTTCTATGAATGGAGCATGTCCGCAACAACACCACCGCTCTGGGTAGGTTTGTCGAATTATATAGCCCTATTCAAAGATGAACGCTTCTGGCATGCAGCAGGTTCTACGTTTTATTTCACATTTGCGGCACTTACCCTTGAAGTGATTCTTGGCATCGCCACCGCCTTATTGCTTTCCAGAGAATTCCGCGGGAAAAATCTCGTGAAAACAGTCTTCCTGCTGCCAATGGTAGCAACACCGGTAGCCATGGGCTTGGTCTGGATGCTGATCTACGAGCCTACGATTGGGGTAGCCAACATGATGCTTAAAACGTTTGGTTTGCAGCCACTCCTCTGGCTAGCTTCACCTAATCAGGTCATCCCTTCGCTCGTTATCGTTGATGTTTGGGAATGGACGCCTATGATTGCACTCATTATTATGGCGGGGTTAGCTACACTCCCAACTGATCCTTATGAAGCTGCAGATGTTGACGGCGCAAGTACGTGGAGAAAGTTCGTTTCGATTACACTTCCACTTCTAAGACCGACCATTATTGTGGCAGCTATGCTGCGATTGATTGATGTCTTAAAAACGTTCGATATCATCTATGCAACTACGCAAGGCGGACCGAACTTCGCTTCTGAGACTTTAAATCTATACGGATATGTGCTCGGATTCCAATACTTTAAGCTTGGGATGGCTTCGTCACTGCTTGTTATTTTCTTCGCACTAGTGATGGGACTGACGTTATTTATGATTTGGATGCGTAAACGAATGGAGGGAGCCACGTCATGAAGAAAAAGAAAGGTCCAAGAATTGCACAGACGCTGCTTACCTTCCTGGTCGTCATTGTGTTTGCATTTCCATTCGTTTGGATGCTCCTCGCATCGTTTAAGACGCAATCACAGATCTTGTCCACGGGCCAAATGTTTATCTTCAAACCGACGTTTCATAACTATGTCAGCGTGTTTAAAGAATATGATTTCATTAAATTCATCTGGAATAGCTTACTCGTTGCTTTTGGATCAACGCTGTTGTCACTTATTCTAGGACTCCCTGCAGCATACGCGATTGCTCGTCATCACCTTCAGAAGCTGGGGCTTCTCATCTTAGTCGCGAGAATTATCCCGGGAATTACTTTCTTGATTCCTTGGTTTATCTTGTTCTCCAAAATCCATTTGGTGGACACGTATACAGCACTTATTTTAAGCCATATGCTTGTTGGACTGCCTTTTATTATCTGGATTATGATCTCTTTTTTCGAAGCTCTTCCTACAGAAATCGAAGAGTCTGGTCTCATCGATGGCTGTACGCACCACCAAGTTTTCTTGCGAATTATTTTGCCCATATCAGGACCGGGCGTTATAACGGCATCGCTTCTCTCTTTTATCTTCTCGTGGAACAACTTTATGTTCTCGGTGATTTTGGCCGGTGACAAAACAAAAACGCTTCCAATTGCTGTATTTAACTTTATGTCCTACTCCGAAATCAACTGGGGTGCATTGATGGCTGCCGCTTGCATTATTACACTTCCGGTTCTCATCATCGCATTAGTTTCTCAGCGTTACGTCGTAAGCGGACTTTCCGCCGGTGCTGTTAAAGGTTAACAACCCGTGTTGCGCGTACGGGAGCTGTTGCCTTTCATTTAGGCGGCATCTCTCGTATAGTAAACGTGAAGTTGGTTAGCTTAGCAGATAGGTGGAAGGTGATTCCGTATGCCCTATAGATTGAATATTTTCAGCAAAGTCTTAATTCTGTTAGTTTTACTTCTGATTCCCATTGTCCTGCTCTACAGCTACACGAATCGAATTACGAACAACGTCGTTCAGGATCAGATTCAATCGTCCAATTTGAACCAGCTATCTTTTTTTATGCACCAGTTGGATGGTGATGTGGAGCGATTAGCGATGTCCCCCGTGATCCTGGGAAGTGACCCCTATGTGAGAGAGTACATCGATAAGAATAATTCGCCGGATTATGACATGTTGAAGGAACAATCGCGCATCATCCAAAAGCTCAGCCTGCAAAGTGTCTCCAGCGGTTGGGTGAATGAACTTACAATTGCAATTCCCAAAGGGAAGCAAGTGCTGTCCTCGAGTATCTTCGTGAATGGGACAGATGCATGGCCTTGGCATAGACCGATTCAGAGAACTTGGACGTATGAAGAACGTGAAGGTGACAAAGGTGTCGGATCATTCATAAGAGAGATTAGTGAGCCCATTCGTGCGCAGATTGTGGATCAAACAAATGTGCTCTATCAAGTCAGATTTAGTGTGCAGAATATGGTTCAGCTGCTGGATGTTTATAAGAAAGATAAACGAAGCGATCCTTTTTTGGTAGACGCGCACCAGGCTTCCATTCTCAATAGCTCCTCAAATCCGTCTATCACGGCTTCTATTAGAGAGCAACTAACTGGATATGCTTTGCCGCTCTCCGGTCAGAAGCAGATTAAGATTGATAATCAGCAGTATTTGGTCAGTTATGTGAAATCAACGCAATTGGATTGGTATTTGGTAGACTACGTGCCTGTTCAAAAAATACTATCTCCCATTACCATGACTCGTAAACTGTTTTACGTATCGATCGGGCTCTTGCTTATGATGAGTGTACTAGCCGCTTTTATATTGTATCGAAATGTTCAAATACCCATTGGGAAGATGATACAAAGTGTGCAGAAGGTCAAACGAGGCGATTTATCGGCGAGGATTGACTACAAAGCTAAAAATGAATTCGATTTCCTCATTCAGCGATTTAATGAAATGGCGACGCAAATTCAAGTGCTGGTTGAAGATGTTTATGCGGAGAAAATACGGTCGCGTGAGGCCACGTTGAAACAGCTGCAGTCACAAATCCATCCGCATTTTCTATACAATTCCTTATTCTTCATTATCAATTCGGCCGAGATGGAGGATAAAGAGTCCGTAGTGGCTATGTCACAAAATTTGGCCGAGTTCTACCGTTATACAACAAGAGTTGAGAAACAAGCCGTTAGGCTGCAGGATGAACTGAATTTGGTCATCCACTATTTAAATATCCAACAGCTTCGTATTCATCGACTGACGTATAACATCGCTGTACCGGATGACATGTTGAACGAATGGGTGCCCAGACTTATTCTTCAACCTTTGGTGGAGAACGCCATTATTCATGGCATTGAACGCAGCGTGGAAAGCGACCGTATTACCATCAAGGGCGAGCAAGATGTGGTCTGGAACCGATTGATTGTCGAGGATAACGGCCGTGGCCTTGACCAAGAGAAATTAGCTAAGCTATCCAAACAACTGGAGCAGCCGATGTCCGATGACATTGGCTGCGGCACATGGAATATCCATCATCGGCTATTTTATCAATTTGGAGAAGGATCGGGTCTTACTTTTCAATTAGGTGAAAATGGGGGCATGAAGGCAGTGTTGAGTTGGAAGCGAGATAAGCAGCAGGATACCCTTCCAGCTGTCCAGGAGAAAAGACAATGATTCAACTTCTCATTGTTGATGATGAAGCACATGTCGTAGATCGACTGCACGCCACAATAGACTGGGCGTCTCTGGGCATTGAACAAATTTTCAAGGCTTATTCGGGGAAAGAAGCGTTGGAACTGCTTGAACAATTTTCGATTGATATCGTCATTACAGACATTCAAATGCCGGGGATAACCGGCTTAGAGCTGATTGCTGAAATCAACAACAGATGGCAGAAAACCAAGTGTATCCTCTTATCGGGTTACTCTGATTTCAACTATGCCAAAGAAGCCATCCTTCAGGGTACGGAGGATTATTTACTAAAGCCCGTTACAGAGAAGGACTTGCTAGATACGGTTAGACGGGTCTTGGATAAACTTCAAAAGGAATGGCAAGAAGTCTTCTCCACACAGCGACTCACTTACACTTTCAAAGAAAACCTGCCTCTCCTGCGAGGGAACTTACTGAATGATCTCCTACAGGGACGTAAACTCTCTGAACAATCACTCCGAGAGAAAATGCATATGCTTGAACTCCCTGATTTTCATGAACAGGCTTGTGTATGTATGATGATTCGACTTGAATCTGATTTTCTTGACTATGATTTGACGCGTCTGTCCTTAATGGAATATGCCATCAGTAATATGGTTGAGGAATTGTTTGCCGAGAAATTCGATAGCTGGCCTACGAAAGATGCACATGATTATTTAGTTTTCATCATGAAACGGAAGCCGGTAACTACCGAGAAGGAAGATCCCGCTTGGCTTGAACGAACAGCAGCTGTCCTCCAATCCGCTGTGAACAATTATTTGAGGGGCAAAATCTCCATTCTGCTCAGCAGTTGGGGGGAGTTCCCTGCTGATATCACAACCTTGTATAACGCCTCGCTCAGTGCCTTTCGTAAGCGAATTGGCAGTGAGCATGAACTATTAATGGTGCTAGGCGAAGAATCCGTCCAAACGGAGCTTTCCGCTATGCAGAAACTGTATGAACCTCCGACACTCAATCATCTATTGGAGGCAGCCCGTTGGGAAGATACCGAAGAAAAGCTTTCACTGATTTTCGACGAAATGGAAGCCAAATTCTCAGAGTCCCAAGAGCATCTGCTGGAGGTTTACTTCTCGGTTGCATCTGCTTTTGCTTATATTGCTCATAAAAATGGCCGACCTTTGCACCAGCTCATTGGCGGGGACTACGAGAAAATGACCGAAGGCATTCCCTTCCGCAGCGTTAACCAATTACGTGAATGGTCCATTCGCTCCTTACATCGGATGAGGGAGGATATGGATCAAGAGAGAAAGGACAGCCGGGTCACCTTGATTAATGATATCCGGTCTTTTATTGATCAGCATCTGGCCAGCGATGTCTCTTTGCAATCGATTGCGGATCATGTATATCTGCACCCTGTTTATGTGTCCAAGATCTACAAACTGGAAACCGGTGATAACCTAAGCGACTACGTCAACAGGGCACGCATGGATAAGGCTTCCTACCTGTTGAAGAACGGTCACGATAAAATTTATGAAATTGCTACACAGCTCGGATATCAGCGTCCACACTCATTTAATCATGCCTTCAAAAAGCATTATGGGATGACCCCTCAGGAATATCGCGATCAATATTCATAACCAGAAGGGAGAATGAGCAGCCCCATGTCTAACGTCTTAAGCACTTTAAAAGAGTCCAAAGTGATTGCCATCATTCGGGGAATTGAACTCAAGCAGGCACCCCCTCTATTCGAAGCCCTTGCTGCAGGTGGCATTAAGCTTGCTGAAGTAACTTTGAATACGCCGAATGCGCTCCAAATCATTCATCAGATGCGTGAAAAGTATGATGGCCGTATGATTATTGGAGCAGGGACCGTCCTTACTGCGGGTAAAGCGGTAGAAGCCATACGGGCGGGAGCAGAGTTCCTTATTTCCCCGAATGTGGATCAAGGAATGATCGAGACCGCATTAGCGCATCAGGTAACTCCAATGCCTGGTGCACTGACGCCAACGGAAATCGTGCAGGCCATGAATTACGGTGCGCCAATCGTTAAGCTATTTCCTTGCTCCAGCTTAGGGCCTTCTTATTTGAAAGAGCTCAGAGGTCCCCTAAATGAACTCAACATCCTCGCAGTCGGAGGGATAACCAAAGAAAATGCTCCTTCTTATCTGCAAGCCGGTGCCTCTTCGGTAGGTATAGGAGGAAGTTTGGTAGCGCTTAACGAAATTCACCAAGGTAATTACAGTGCGATTACCAACTACGCCGAGCAGCTCATGGCGGCCGTACATGCAGTCAATTATCAAACATTCTAGGGTACAGGGAGAGGAAGTATACCGTGAAAATTACGAAATTAGAACTGTTTAAAGTGCCGCCAAGATGGTTGTTTTTGAAAATCGAAACGGATGAGGGCATCACAGGATGGGGAGAACCTGTCGTAGAGGGCAGGGCGGATACGGTAGCAGCAGCTGTGATGGAAATGAGCGACCATATCATCGGGAAGGATCCGATGCGGATCGAAGATATGTTTCAGGTGCTGTACCGCGGTGGATTTTACCGTGGAGGGCCGATCCTTTCGAGTGCGATCTCCGGTATCGAACAAGCACTCTGGGACATTAAGGGCAAGTTCTATAACGCCCCTGTTTACGATTTATTAGGTGGTGCCTGCCGCGACCGCACACGTGTCTATTCTTGGATTGGCGGAGACCGCCCAAGTGACGTAGGGCAAGCTGCCAGGCTGCAAGTCGAGGCAGGCTTCACCGCGGTGAAAATGAATGCCACGGAAGAGATGCACTACATTGATTCGATCCGTAAAGTAGATGAAGCCATTGCCCGCATTGCGGCAGTCCGCGAAGCCGTTGGCAAAGACGTCGGAATCGGCATCGACTTCCATGGGCGTGTTCATAAATCGATGGCTAAAATCATCGTGAAGGAGCTTGAGCCTTATCGCCCAATGTTCATTGAAGAGCCCGTTCTGCCCGAAAACAATGAGGCGCTGAAAGAAATCGCTCGCTATACTTCGTGTCCTATCGCCACGGGAGAGCGCATGTATACACGTTGGGGCTTTAAAGAACTGTTGGCGCAAGGCATCGTAGACATCATTCAACCTGATCTTTCGCATGCAGGTGGTATCTTAGAAACTCGAAAAATTGCCGCAATGGCCGAAGCGTATGATATTGCCATTGCACCGCATTGTCCGCTAGGACCCATCGCACTTGCATCCTGTCTACAACTGGATATCTGCTCACCTAACGCGTTCATTCAGGAGCAAAGCCTGGGCATTCACTATAATCAAGGCAGCGATCTGCTTGATTATTTGAAAGATCCTTCTGTGTTCCAATATGAGGAAGGCTTCGTGAAGAACCTAACGGCTCCGGGTCTGGGGATCGAGATCAATGAAGAGAAGGTCCGTGAAATGGCTGCCATCGGACATAATTGGAAAAATCCGATTTGGCGTCAAGCGGATGGTACCGTAGCGGAATGGTAGAAAGGGACTTATTCATACTTGTCTAGCAGCACGTCCACCGAAGAATGATTAAATAAATAATACCGCATCCCATTGAGAGGGTGCGGTATTATTTGTTGTCTCTTTTTGTTTTCCATTTCAGTTTGGATTGAATGAATTTATATAACTGAAGCTCTGGAACCGTCTCATTCGTAATACGGAACACAATACGGATACCCGCATCCCTCAGCTTAATCTCTACAGCCTGCAAAGACTTTGCGCAGATAGTTACTTTAAGCCTCCAGCGGATGAACCGCCTCATGGAGCAGTTGCTCCAGCTCGGCGGCGTAGGCCGCTGTCTGCGCTTCGCTCCAGCCGAAGCGCTCCGTGAGGAAGGCCGTCGCAGGCGCCTTCCACTGTCTGGCCCACGCGATGTCGAAGAAGAGGGCGCCCGTGCGGCGGATGAAGAAATCCGCCGGCTTCACGACCATCTCGCGCTCGATCGCGTACACGAGCGCAGCGAGCACCGCGGCAGGCATGCCCCGCCGCTTCGCCTCGTCCCGGTGCTGCTCCAGCAGCGCGAATACGGTGTCCACGTTGGACCCGTATCGCTGCGCGAGCAACATCGCTTCAGGCTCGGTCAGCCCCAGCCGCAGGCCTTGGCTGACCTTGCTCCGTAAGAACGGCGCCAGCTGCGCGGAGCCGCCCACATCGCCGCCGGATATCGGCAGCGTGCGGGTGCGGCTCGGCGGAAGCGCCGCCGAGACCTTGCCTTCCGCCACCAGCATGGCGGCGATCTGGTTCACGACCGACTCCGCCATTTTGCGGTAGCCGGTCAGCTTGCCCCCGGCCATCGAAATGAGGCCGGATTCCGACACGAAGATTTCGTCGCGCCGCGAAATCTCGGAAGGGTCCTTGCCCTCTTGATGGATCAGCGGGCGCAGCCCGGTCCAGCTCGATTCGACGTCGGCCTCCGTCAACCCGAGGGACGGAAACATCTCGTTCGCCGCGCGCAGCACATAGGCGCGATCAGTCACAGTAATACGGGGATTGGCTATATCCCCTTTGTAGTTCGTGTCGGTCGTGCCGACATAGGTTTTGCCATCGCGCGGGATCGCAAACACCATCCGCCCGTCCGGCGTATCGAAATAGATCGCCTGCCCTAGCGGGAACCGACTCTGATCAAAAACCAAATGCACCCCTTTGGTTAAGTGTAGGGTTTTCCCGTGCTTTGAGCGATCCATTTCACGAAGCGTGTCTACCCACGGTCCCGCCGCATTCACGATTTTACTCGCATAAAGCGTGTAGGAAGCTTGTTGATCTTTTACATCCCCAGCTCCAACCAGCTGATCCACAACCTTCACCCCAACCAACGTCCCATCCTTCACAATCAGTTCCTCAACCTTCGCGTAATTCACCGCCATCGCGCCGAGTTCCACTGCTTTTTTCATAACCTCAATCGTTAACCGCGCATCATCCGTGCGATACTCCACATAGTAACCGCCGCCTTTGAGATCTTTCTTTTTCAACAAAGGCTCATGCTTCAAAGTCACGTCAGGGCTGAACATCTTGCGTCGTTCCGAGCGTTTAACCCCCGCCAAGAAATCATAAACTCTTAGGCCGAGCGAGGTGGACAGCTTACCGAACGTCCCACCTTTATAAAATGGCAGCAGCATCCACTCCGGCGTCGTCACATGCGGCCCATTTTCATATACAATCGCCCGCTCTTTGCCGACTTCCGCCACGACTTTTACGTCCAGTTGCTTCAAATACCGCAGTCCACCATGCACCAATTTCGTCGAACGGCTCGACGTCCCCGAAGCAAAATCCTGCATCTCAATCAACGCCGTGCGAAGCCCGCGACTTTGCGCATCCAGCGCAATACCTGCACCCGTAATCCCGCCGCCGATCACAATCACATCGAACTGCTGCTGTGCCATAGCTTCCAGCGTCTCTTTCCTTTTTAACCCGTTGAACTCTTTATGTTGTCCCGCCTGTTTCTCAACTGTTGTCATGCCAATCTCTCCCTTTTTTATGAAAATGAAAAAACCACAACAACCCTATCACGTTTGCACGTTAAGGTCCGCTGTGGTTTCTCCTAGTCTCCAACCGAATATGAACTTGTTAGGTGTAGTATAACACTGTATGCCTTTATTTAAAAGCGATCGCGGCATTTACCGCCTTTTTCCATCCACTGTATAAGTTTTCTTGCAAATCGGCAGCCATTTCCTGATCAAAAGCCCGATCTACCTGCCACTGTGCCGCAATTTCCGCCTGATCCTGCCAAAAGCCCACCGCAAGACCCGCTAGATAAGCTGCCCCAAGCGCCGTCGTTTCATTGATCACTGGACGCTCCACCGTCACGCCTAGCATGTCGCTTTGAAACTGCATCAGGAAGTCGTTTTTCACGACACCGCCGTCAACCCGCAGCTTCGTAAGCTCAATGCCCGAATCGTCCTCCATCGCCTGCAGCACGTCTTTCGTCTGATACGCGAGAGATTCCAGCGTTGCCCGGATGAAATGCTCCTTCGACGTCCCGCGTGTCAGCCCAAAAACCGCTCCTCGCACATCGCTGTCCCAATACGGCGTTCCTAGCCCTACAAAGGCTGGAACAACGTACACACCGTCAGTCGATACAACGCGTTTGGCATATTCCTCCGAATCCTTCGCGGATTTGATCATGCGCAGCCCATCTCGCAACCACTGGATCGCCGAGCCCGCCACAAAAATACTGCCCTCCAGCGCATACTCAACTTTCCCATTCAGCCCCCAAGCTATCGTAGTCAAAAGGCCGCTGCGCGACGGAATCGCGTGATTCCCTGTGTTCATCAGCATGAAGCAGCCGGTGCCGTAGGTGTTTTTGGCCATGCCTTTTTCGAAACAAGCTTGACCGAACAAAGCCGCTTGCTGATCACCAGCCGCCCCAGCAATCGGAATCGCCGCACCGAAGAATAAGCTTTCCTGCGTATACCCATAAACCTCAGACGATGAACGAACCTCCGGAAGCATCGCCGCGGGAATGTCCAAATGCCCCATCAGCTCCTCGTCCCACTTCAGCTCGTGAATGTTGTAAATGAGCGTCCGCGAAGCGTTCGAGTAATCCGTGACATGTGCCTTGCCACCCGTCAGCTTCCAGATGATCCACGTATCCATCGTGCCAAAAAGCAAGTCCCCCTGCTCCGCTTTCGCTCTAGCGCCATCGACGTGGTCGAGAATCCATTTAATTTTAGTCGCCGAAAAATAAGCATCAATCAGCAGTCCCGTCCGCTCACGGAACAGATCGTTAAGACCTTGAGCCTTAAGCTCTTCGCAAATGTCCGCCGTCTGGCGCGACTGCCACACGATCGCATGGTACACCGGCATACCCGTATGTCGATCCCACACAACCGCCGTCTCTCGCTGATTCGTGATACCAATACCTGCAATTTCCGCAGGCTGCACGCCGGTCTCAGACAGAAGCGTTGCGATCACACTTTGAATCGACAGCCAAATTTCGTTCGCATCATGCTCCACCCAGCCCGGCTTCGGAAAATACTGCTTAAATTCCTGCTGAGCCGTATGGATGATGCTCCCTTTTTGATCAAATAAAATCGCTCTAGAACTTGTTGTCCCCTGATCGAGGGAAAGGATATATGAGGGCTTGGATCCCGTTGTTGTCATGATTGATTATGCCTCCTTTTCACACCATCATAATGCTGCCACAGTTCATGGTTCGAGGTCGTCACCGCCGTCGCGCCGGCTGCAAGTGCCTGCTCCACATCATCCACCGAACGAATCAGGCCACCTGCAAAAATCGGAATACCCGAACGCTCCTTCACCTCTTTAATGATGTGTGGAATGACACCAGGCATGACCTCTATGTAATCTGGCTGAGAGCGCTCAAGCAGCGTATAGCTTTTGTCCAGCGCCGAGCTATCCAGTAGAAATAGCCGTTGAATCGCGATCAAACCATTCTGCCTTGTCTTGGTAATGACATTGCCACGCGTCGAAATAATCCCCGCAGGACGAATGCTTTGGCACAGAAATTCTGCAGCGAATTCGTCGTTTTTCAGCCCTTCGATCAAATCGGCGTGCAGCAGCAGCTTCTTTCCATGTGATCTGCCGAGATCAACGATGCTTTTGAGCTGTCCAATATGACTGTCGAGCAGCACGATATAGGTGTAGGAAGACTTCATGAGTTTTTCTAAATCTTTCATCTTGCGAATGGCCGGTAAAATACACTGATCTTGCAATGACATGCGCTTCACCTCTATTTTCTGAACCTATCTAAACATGACAATTACGACAAAAAGACTCACCAAGATTTGCCTTCTATATTCAAAGGGCAATCCAAGTGAGTCTCCTGTTCTCCGTCACATGTTATTAACTTACCTGTATTTTACTGAAAGATAGGCGGCCCTGTCAATGGGAGTTGGTTGCCGAGGAAGCTTAGTTCGATAACGCCTTCCGCACAGCTAAAATATACTTCGACTGATCCAGCGGATTCACCCCGCGCCGTTTGCGCTCGGCATGGACATCAGGCGGACTTGGCTGATAGCCTGCAAAAGAGGACGTAATCACGCCGCGCCCACCCGACATGGCGCTTAGCTTCACGGGATATTCCAGTGACGTCGCCACAGGAAGTCGGCCTTCCAAGACGAACCGTCCACCTGCCATGCTAGGTGGATCAAAGCTCGCTCTCATCTGCACAAGGTCACTCAGCACCTTACCGCCGAACTCTTCAGGCACGGTGATACGCACCTGCAGCATAGGCTCCAGCAGCGTCGTTCCCGTCTGCGCGAGCCCTTGCATGATGCCCATCGGCGTCGCGACAGCAAAATCAAGCGGATGGGTGTGCCACACATGGTGCTCGCCCTCCACGAGCGTCACCTTTACATCGGTGACTTCCCAACCGAGCAGCCCCTGCTGCAGCGCCTCCGGCACGCGGCGCGCCACCTCATTCTGGTACTGCACGAGCAGCTGCTCGCCGCGTACCTGGGACTCATACACGAGCCCGCTGCCCGGTGCACCAGGCTCGATACGAAAACGCAAGATGGCCCAGCACGGCTTGGGCATCGTATAAGCGATGAAGCCTTCCCCAGCTTGGGAAGGCGTTTCTTTGTAGATCACGGAAGGTTGATCGAACCTTACGCTTAGTCCGAAACGCGAACTCAAGAGACTCGTTAGAATCTCGAGCTGGATCGCGCCCATGACCTTGACGTGCAGCTCGCGTTCGTCCTGCAGCCACTGCAGATCGAGCAGGGGATCTTCGTCTGTGAGCTCCTGTAACGCGGCGACGAGTGCCGGGTACTGCGCGTCGTTCTCAGCGTGCACTTGCACGGTCAACAGCGGCACCGCCATGCGCGGCGCAGGCGGCACGCTGTCTGGCCGGCCCAGCACATCGCCGATCCGCACCTGCGTCATGCCGCAGACGGCCGCGATGTCGCCCGCCGCGACCACACCAAGATCTTCGGCTTTGCGGCCGTCGATCCGGCGAATCTGGGTCACCTTCTCCTCCACGCCCTGCGTGGCATTGACGACGGTGTCCCGGTTATGGATCGTCCCCTCATAGAGGCGGACGTATGCCATTCGCCCCATGGTCTTGTCGCGCTCGACCTTGAACACCACAGCCGACAGCGGCTGCTCTGCATCGCCGCGCGGCTCAGGCAAGTAATCGAGGATCGCGGCCAGCAGCTCTCGGATTCCAAGCCCTTTGCTGGAGGCTCCGACCAGCAAAGGAAAAGCCTCACCCTGCCGAGCGTACCGCTGCAGGGTCTCTTTTACCTCGTGCGCCGCGATGGGCGCACCTTCGATGTAGCTCGTGAGCATCGGCTCGTCGAGCTCCGAGAGCTTTTCTATCGCGGATGAGAGATCGAATCCGCGCAAAGCCGCGGCGGCGTCCCGATCCGCCGCCCCCAGCACGTTCCGCGCTCCGCGGAACGTGTCCTCAATCCCAAGCGGCGCATAAACCGGCACCGCCATCCCCGTGAGCTGCTTATGAATCTCCTGCAGGACGCGTTCGGGGTCCGCCCCGATGCGGTCTAATTTATTCATATAGAGCAAGGTCGGTATGCGAAGCGATTGCAGCGCATGCCAAATCATTTCCGTCTGCGACTGCACGCCTTCCACCGCAGAAATGATAAGGATCGCCCCATCCATCACCCGCAGGGAGCGCTCCACCTCGGACAAAAAATCGACGTGACCCGGCGTATCCACGAGATGGATCCATGTATTTTGCCAGACCAGGCTCGTCGTTGCACTTCGGACCGAAATCCCCCGCTCACGCTCCACCTCTAGGGAATCCGTCTGCGCAGTCCCACTATCCACGCTGCCTAGCGCGCGAATACGCCCGCTTAAGTACAGCAAATGTTCTGTAGTTGTCGTTTTCCCTGCATCGACGTGCGCAAAAATCCCCACGTTCCTTCTCGACATTATGCGTTTCTCATCTGACATTCAAGCTCCGTGCCCCTTTGGCTTTCATTCTTGCATCTATTATACTAAAAGAGAGCTGATTTGGATAAGTTCACCAGATTTATGTGAGGAGGAACTCCTATGCATCCACCCTTACCAACAACCATTAGACTTGATAGCCAGCATCCTGCCATCATTAGCCTATCTCAAGCTGACCCTAAGTTGGCTCGTCTGATCGAGCTGATCGGTGAACTCACACTCACACCTAGTTTTCGACCCTATGAGTCTCTCGTCATGTCGATTATTTCTCAACAACTCTCTGCCAAAGCCGCATTAACTATTAAAACGAGAGTTAAAACAATCATCCCCACCATCACGCCAGAACATGTTTTAGCCACAGATGAAGAAGCAATCCGTCAATGCGGCGTCTCCTATCCCAAAATCCGCTACATCCGCGACCTCAGCACCAAGGTGCTGGGCGGTGAAGTAATGCTTGATCAGCTGCAAGATGTAGATACCACAGAACTTCTGAAGCAGCTAACTAGTGTCAAAGGCATCGGCGTGTGGACCGCTGAAATGTTTCTCATCTTTACCCTTGGCCGCCCGGATATTCTATCGCTTGGCGATGCTGGTCTGCAGCGCGCAGCCCGCTGGCTGCATGCTCTTCCTGAGCGAACGGACAAGAACTACTTAGGCGTCGCCGCTGAAGGCTGGGCACCCTATCGCAGCATTGGCTCGCTCTATTTGTGGCGCGCCATCGACACGGGCCTCGTTGATTCGGGGCTGCCGGTAGAAGCATGCGAGAAACCGCAGCAGGGGTAACAGTTATGCGCTTGTTCGTTGGATGACTTACCTTCAACCTTACTCGCCCTTGTTGTACTTTGTACAACATTATATGGGCATTTCCACCCTTTTCACTCTCCAAATTGCAAAAACTACAACATTTTTGCTCGAAAAGCCGCTCAAAGCACGAAAATGGCTCTTTAAGTTGGACGTAATACAACATAAAGAGCAAGATTAGAAAATTTGCTCAATTATGATGCAGAAAATACAACTTCGGGAATGCCTTTCCTGTGAAAGTGTTCAATTTTCACCAAAAAAAAAGCGCAACCTGCCCGCATAGGCTACTCACGCTCTCCATTATCTGCCGTTCGCTTACTTCTGACGATTTTAGTTACTTATGACTGCTCAACTTCCGTACTCACAACCATCTTATACCCGCTACCATAACTGCCCTAGTCAAACTAGTTACTTCTTCTAACACTGGTTCTTCTGGTTATTCTGGTTCTTCTGGTTCTTCTGGTTCTTTCTGGTTCTTCTATTCCTTCCTATACTACTCCTATCAATCCCCGCAAATACGTCTGCAACAACCGACGTAAGCTCTCATCGCGATCCAGCTCCATCCGGAAGCCATTCCGATGCTCAAGCGAGGCGAAGCCATGCACAATGCTACGAAATCCGCGCACCACGTGCAGCGCATCTTCTTCACTGAGCCCGTAAGGCTCAAGAATGCGGAGTAGGAAGCTCACCACCTGAGCGCCGGCCTCCTTCAGTTCAGGGTCCTCATAGTCGGGTAGCGCCGAGATCGCCTCGTACAAGCCTGGCTTCTTCCGGGCAAAAGCCACGTAAGCTATTCCCGCAGCCAACAGTGCGTCATCCCCGGCTTTGCCAATAACGGCTTCGATCATCGCTTCCTTGACGAGGACGAGTCCTCGCCGAGAAAGCTGCTTTCTCAGATCAGGCAAACCTTTGATGTGATTGTAGAGGGAAGGTGTTTTGATGTTTAATTTGGCGGCCAGCGCAGCAAGTGAAAGCTGCTCAACCCCTTGTTGATCAGCAATTTCTATTGCTGCTTGTAGTACTGTTTCCGCGTCTAACCCCTGTCGAATAGCCATCGTGTGTCCTCTTTTCTAAATTGTCGCAGATGCTCCATTAAATTTCGCAGTGGCTTCTTCGATCGCCGCATCGATGATGGCAATTGGCTGCTCAATCAACCGTCCGTGTCCGACTGCAAGCAAACTTGGTTCTAGCTGTCGCAATCTGCGCGTACTCTCCAGTGAAGCTTCTTTACTCCACGTTGCCATCGCCGGGAACGGAAACCAGAATTTCACCACACCCGACACCGCTACTCCGCCTCGTACTTGAAAAGCATCCCCAGCGATCAATGCACGACTCCGTACATCAAGGAAAGCCATTGAACCTGGTGTATGACCAGGAGCAGCGAAGGCTTGCAACGAACCAATCCGATCCCCATCCGCCAGCAGCACATCAGGCTTCGTCTGAATCCCTTTTGGGATGCCGCCCTTAATCGGTGTTTGAGGCTCATCAGCTTCTAACTCCACATTTCCTGCCAGCAGCTTCGCATCTCTTCTGGAGATGTAGACCTGAGCTTGCGGCAGTACTTTTTTCAAGCCATCCAATGCGCCAATATGATCACCATGAGCGTGAGTCAGAACGATGCGTGTAATGGGTTTTCCAATCTGCTCCGCCGCCTGAAGAATGCCTTTCACACTGAATGGCAAAGCCGCATCAATCAAGGTTAATTCAGACTCTTCCTCCACCAAGTAACAATTCACTGGGAAAAATCTCGGCATAAAAGCTAGCTGATACAAATGTCCGTTGCGCGTTATTTTCATTTTTCAACGCCTCCTATTTGCTATCTATATTAGTATATTAACTAATATCATTAGTTTTGTAAATAGGCATTTCCCCACTATTTTCCTCAACCTAACATCTAAGCAATTGTCCGAGTGTTCTTTATTGTACTGTGGTAAGATAGTTCTCATATTTGCCATACAGCCTAAACAAAGTGAGCGAGGTTATCTTATGAATACGGAAACATTAGCGCTTTTTAAGACGTTAACCGAAATGCAGGCAGCTCCTGGTTTTGAACGAGAGATCCGTGCATTTGTACGCGGCGAATTAGCTAAATATACCGATGAGTTCGTGCAGGACGGACTCGGCAGCCTTTTTGGGGTTGTGCGCGGCGATGAAACTGGTCCGCGCATCATGGTTGCTGGCCACTTCGACGAGGTCGGCTTCCTCGTGAGCGGTATCACCGAGCACGGCACGGTGAAATTCCAGCCGCTCGGCGGCTGGTTCAGTCAGGTGCTGCCCGCGCAGCGCGTGCAGATCATGACGGCGAACGGACCGATCATCGGTGTGATCGGCTCGGTGCCCGTGCACTTGCTGGACGAGGCTGCGCGCAGCAAGCCCGCAGACATCAAGTCGATGTACATTGACATCGGCGCGGAAGATCGAGCCGATGCCATCGCCATCGGCATCAAGCTCGGGCAGCAGATCGTGCCGATCTGCCCGTTCACACCCCTGGCCAATCCTAAGCGGATTATGGCCAAGGCTTGGGACAATCGCTACGGCGTCGGCCTCGCGATTGAGCTGTTGAAGGAGCTTCACGGCGGACCGAAGCTCCCGAACGTCCTGTACGCCGGTGCCACCGTACAGGAAGAGATTGGCGCGCGCGGCGCAAGGACGGCTGCGAATCTGATTCAGCCGGACTTGTTCTACGCGCTGGATGCGAGTGCCGCGGCCGATATGACCGGCGACCGCCAGGCGTTCGGACAGCTCGGGCGCGGGGCGCTGCTGCGGATCTTCGATCCCACGATGATTACCCACCGTGGGATGGTCGAGTTCATTCTGGATACGGCGGAGACGCACAAAATCCCGTATCAGTACTTCATCTCGCAAGGCGGAACGGATGCCGGGCAGGTGCACTTGCAAGGCAGCGGCATTCCATCCGCTGTCATCGGGGTATGCGCGCGCTACATTCACACCTCCACGTCGATTCTTCACGTGGACGACTATGCCGCAGCGAAGGAATTGCTGATCAAGCTGGTGCAAGCCAGCGATCGTACGACATTGAACACCATTCATGCGCAAGCATAAGCATTTCTAACTCAAAAAAGCGCAGCAAGAGTCAATCTTGCTGCGCTTTTTTGCTATTCATCGGCCTTATACACCTGTCATAGCCTGTTATATAAAATTTTGACATTTTTTTCATAAATATAGAACTAATGTTCCAATATATGGTACAATTAACAGTATAACTCGTTTTTAGAAAGAAGGATACCTATGACCACAATCATTCGTGAAGCAACACCCCAGGATACATCTGCGATTAGCTCGCTCGTTTCTCATCTTACCGGGAAGGTCATTTCACCTTTACATATTGAAAACAGGTTGCATAACATACGCGATAATCCCGATGAATTACTTTATGTCTACGAAGCAAGGAATCGAATCCTTGGCACGTTAAGCTTTCGAATCCGCAGAGATAACGAAGCACAGAGTTTAGCCTTTAGTGAAGTTTCGGTAATATCGATAAAGAAGGATCCGGATACGAACCAAGCACCATTGGAACAATTGAAAAGCTATGCCGAGCAGCTTACTAGCGATCATAACTGCTCAGGGATGATGTGGCTGACAGACGTAGATACAGCCGACAAAACCCGCTCCCCCCAACCACCTATCGGCTTTCATGAAACCGGCTATCGTTTTGTCAAACGATTCCTCTAGCCATGAGAAAGTTTATACAGACAGGATTGTATCAATCATTCGAAGGAGTGCTTTCATGTGCTGACTGGCTTTAATAAAGGAGCTTTAAGTACTCTGGTTCTTATTTCTTTCATCATTATCCTAGTTCTCGTTATTGGCATCTTTCTTACCCTTATTATTAAATCCCTTTCGGACTGGACCTCCAACAACAACGCACCCATTCAAGATCGATCATGTAAGGTTGTTGCCAAACGCATACAATTCTCCGGAAGCTCCGGTAACCTAAGTTCAAACACTTCTTACTACGTTACTTTCGAGTTCGAAGATCGGAGTAGACTGGAGCTATGGATAGGGCGTCAGCAGTTTGGCTACATGGTAGAAGGTGAAACGGGAAATTTAACGTTCCAAGGAACTCGCTTCAAAGAATTCGAACGCAAACAAGCGATGTAGGTCCCTGTACAGTCGTATTTCTACCTCGTGGACTCTCAGAGACTCCTTTTTAAAGCCAACTCCCAACTCTCGACTGATTTCCTCTCGGTATCTTTAATCTCAAAATAAATCGTATCTTCTTCCGCGTAGGCGAAAATCTAAATGGAAATAAAATCATCAAACCAAGCCTGCTCAAGCACATTTTCTATGAAATGGCTGTAGTATAAACATTACGAATTTCGCCAATGCACAATTTCCCAAAACAGCGTAATCGCAAGCATTTAAAAGAAAATACAAAAAAACCAGCATAATCTTGCCGATATTTGAATAATCTGAATATTTACAATATTATAATAATGGGCTATGATGAATTCAAGGCAGACAGGGAGGACAACCCGCACCAGACGGTGCCGTAACAACGAAGAGCCTGAAAATCATCCATGAGAGGGGATAGTCCATTGGACCACGTTAGCGAAGCATGCTACTCACTTGAGCTCTAAACGACAGGAGCCATGTGCAGGAACGTCCCACTCGTTCAGCAAGCATGCGGGAAATCAGGGAATTAGATCATACGCAGGTCATCATCCTAGGAAAGGGAACAAGTGAGGGACATGTCGTATGGATCATTAAATTAGAGGAAAGGACACTTTGACTTTGAGAATTACTTATCACTTTCATAAACAGGTTTACGATTTTTCGGGGAATGGAGTGTGTGGAAGAACAATTGAATAGGCAAAATGACTCATAGAGACCTCCGGTTATCATAGATAAGCGGGGGCCTCTATTTGCGTTCACTCCATGTTATATATATGGCTTCTGCAAAATCGGCAGTCGGACGATGAAGGTAGTCAGCTCATCCATTACGCTTTCCACAGCGATCGTTCCTTGATGTATCTCCACGATCTTCTTCGCAATCGACAAGCCAAGCCCATTGCCGCCAGCCGTACGATTTCTTGATTTATCAGCTTTGTAAAAGCGTTCAAAAATATGCGTTTGATCCTCTTCCGGAATGTTTGCACCATTATTGGAAATACGTACAACCGCCTCTTCCCCGTTACTTACCACACGAACACGAATCATCCCACCAACAGGTACAAATTTCACTGCATTGTGGATCAAATTGGTCCATACTTGACTGAGCAAATCCTCATCCGCAGCAATTGTTACGGCATCCAGCTCAATGTCCATTTCAATATCCTTATCGACCCATTGCGGCTCACAAGCCAGAATATGATTACGCAGCTGTTTATCCAGTCGGTAGCTCTTCGGTTCAAAAGGGTGATGCTGAGACTCCAACGAGGTCAGCTTCAGCAGATTTTCGCTGAGCTTGGATAAACGGACACTTTCGGTCTCAATGATGGTCAAATAATGCTTCCGCTCCTCGGGTGATAGCTTATCATTCTGCAACGCGCGGGAAAACCCGCTAATGGACGTTAACGGCGACTGGATCTCATGGGAGACGTTCGAAATAAACTCCTGCCTCATTTTCTCCAGTTGCCCGAGATCGGTCGCCATTTGATTGATGGATTCCGCTAACTCAACGAAAGGGCCATTTCGCGGATTATTATCCACCGACACATTGAAATCCCCTCTCGACATGCTGCGTATCGCTTGATTCAAACTTTGAAAGAAAATTAACTGATGTTTACGCAAAAATTGGCCAAGGATGGCCATTGTGATCCCCCAGAGGAACATGCCGCCGATGCAGTTGATCAGTTGCACAATGACTTCCGCAGGGCGTTTCCCAAGATGCGTGTAGAGATGGTCCGTGCCATAGAAGGCGGCTAGCCAATACACGATAATAAGTGCAAATACCGCTAAGGCAAACAAAACGCCGCCTAATTTCTGGCGAAGGTTGCGCTTATTCAAGCCCATTCTCCGCCTTTTCTGCCTTTCTCTTCTCTCTCTTCTCTCCGCTTTCCGCCTATTTGTCACTTCAGCACCTCCAAGCGATAGCCCAAGCCTCGTATGGTAGCGATGCGAAAAGCGTGCCCCTCCTCAGGAAAACGCTCGCGCAACCGATTAATATGCACATCGACGGTACGTTCGTTTCCTTCGTAGTCAAAACCCCAGATCTGCTCGATCAATTGATCGCGCGAGAAGGTTTTGCCTGGGTAGCTCGCGAGCTTATAGAGCAGCTCGAACTCCTTGAGCGGCAGCGTAATGCTCTCGGCCCCCACGGTGACTTCATATGTTTTGCGATTCATGCTGAGATCACCGGCTTGAATGGTTTGCGAGGAGGCGATTTTGTAGCGCTTGAGCAGCGCTCTCACTCGCATCGCCAACTCTAACGGCTCGAAGGGCTTCGTGAGGTAGTCATCGGCACCGAGTTCAAAGCCTTTGACCTTCTGCGCCGTCTCTCCTTTGGCTGTCAGCATAAGGATCGGCAGGTCATAATGCTCTCGGAGCTCCTTACACAGCTCCCAGCCGTCCATATTCGGCATCATCACATCGAGGATGACCATATTGACTTGGACGGTTTGCAGCTTCTTGAGGGCTTCGACGCCGTCCGCAGCCTCGACGACTTCGAAGCCCTCGTTCAGCATAAAAACGCGAACCAACTCACGGATATAAGGATCATCATCTACGATCATAATGGGTGCCATTTATTTTCAGCCTCGCTTCTTGAATTTCTTACGCTATTTCAAACGAATTCCGATGCTTGCATCGAAGGATCTTGGGCCGTTCCAGCATCCTTATCCGGCTTTCTCATCGCATTCGGCAGCATCCTCGCCTTCCCAAGGAAGATCGCCGCGATCACGCCTGTGAATACGATAATGCTTCCTGTGATAAAGACGCCGCTAAGCGCATGAGCAAATACATGCTGCAGCTCGGTTAAAATATCCGCAGGCAGCTTCCCTCTAGCACCAGGATCCAATAATAGCTGTGGATTCGCAAATTGCTTGAGCTGCTGGGCAGGGATTTGCTTGAATTTCTCCCCCATGCCGCCAAGTCCTTCTGTCATGCGATTCGTCATCAGAACCCCCATGATACTAACCCCAATGGTTGCGCCAATGGAGCGGAAGAATTGCACCAGCGATGTCGCGACACCGCGGCTCGTTGGCCCAACTTCCCCTTGCACGGCAATATTTAACGTTGGCATAATAAGCCCCATGCCTAAGCCAGCTACGATCATATCGAGGACTATCACTGGTTTACTTGTTCCAACATCCATGGTCGACATGAACGTAAAACCGAGTCCAATGAGAAACATCCCCGTGATAATTAAAGTACGGTAGGACACCTTACTCGACATCCGTCCACCAATAATCGCCGTAGCTACAACCGATAGCATTAACGGCGTTAAAATATAACCACCGATGGAGGGGCTAACACCAATTACGCCTTGCACAAAAAGCGGAATGTACGTGATCGCTCCGAACATCCCCACACTCATGAGGACCGCAATGATACTTGTAACGGAAATCACTTTATTTTTGAACAAATGCAGCGGAATCATTGGCTCTGATGTTTTCGTTTCGACCCATAGGAAGAGTGCCAGCAAGATCGCACTCGCTGAGAAAAGACCGATAATCTGTCCGGAGCCCCACGCATAGTGTGTTGCGCCTGCCGCTTGCGGATCTCCACCCAGTACAAGACCGAGCAAGCCTGATACGATCGCGCCACTTAGCGTTAATGCACCAAGCCAGTCAATGGCACGTTTCACTTGTGTACGGCTTTCCTTCAGGCTAACTGCAATCAGAACCATCGCCGCAAGACCGAATGGCAGATTCACATAGAAGATCCAGCTCCAATTCAAATGTTCCACAATGAAGCCGCCGATGGCAGGGCCGATTATGCTGGACAAGGCCATCACACCGCCGAACATCCCTTGCATTTTCCCACGTTTCTCGACAGGCATAATATCACCGATAATTGTGATCGCAATCGGCATGAGCGCACCCGCACCAATTCCTTGTATGCCGCGGAAAATAATGAGCTCTGTCATATTCGTTGCCAAGCCGCATAACGCTGAGCCCACGATGAAGATTCCGATACCGATGAGGTAAATGCGCTTCCTTCCGTACAGATCTGCCAGCTTCCCGAAGATAGGCATGCTCGTCGTCGACGTCAGCATATAGATGGAGAACACCCAGCTGTACATCGCGATACCACCTAGATCACGAATAACTGTCGGCATTGCTGTCGAGATGATCGTTTGATCTAAAGCCCCCAACAGCATACCAAGCATGAGTCCCACTATGACCCATGTTACTTTCTTTTGCTCACCGCTCATGATTACAATCACTCCTTTGCTGCTTTCATGGATTGGATTTAGCATAAGCGCGAAATATAAACTGAATTTAAACCAGAGGAGCTATTTTGCGAATGAAAGTGCTTTATTTGGTAAAAACTTTATGATAAATTTGGGAAAGGAACAGTTTCTTTTTGGGGGGATGTGGCCTGTATGACAAATAACACATTGGCGGATTTCAACAAGCTGACTACCGCGGAAGCGGAAGCCCTGTTTCAACGCGAGGTTCTCTCGGAAGGTTTTGCTGGATTTCGACGTTTACTCGACAGTCTCACAAATGCCATCAAAGTGGCCGGAGACGCGGACATGGAAACCGTCGAACAGTCCGTCGCTAAAGCGAAGCGGCTTTTTCCAGAACCCGTAGATTTCAGTCCGTCCTGGGAGACTATTTGGCCAGAGCTCGAATCGACAATAGCTGCCAAAAAACACATTTTCACCAACATCCCTCATGCGGAAAGAGCCGGTGAATGGCAGGTTATTATGGATAATCCGCTCGTTGTGCAAGAGGTCGTCTGCTACCCAGCCTTAACATTCGAGGATGCCGCCTATCTGTACGCCTATTTCCGTCCGCAATTAGAGAAGTCTGAATACATTCGCCTGCAGAAAATCCAAACGGTGATTCAGGAGATCGGCAGTTAGGCAGTTAGCTTCACGATAGCTTCCCCTTCATCCACTCACACCAAATCAAATCCGCATCTACTTTCATCGACGCTTTATACAGTAGAACATACATGCCAAATCCATGATCATCTATCTCTAATTCATCGAGCGGTTTGTCACTCTCTTGTTTGATTTTTTCCAAGAGGAGTGAGAATCGCTCTTTTTTCTTTCTATAATAGACCTCTCGCTCCGCAATGACCTTCTTTGCCTGTTCTTTATCCACGAGACCGATGCAGTAAACCTTCAGCGTAAGCTCATCCCTCATGACAGGATCATCCGTTGGCATGGCGATCCATTCGCGCAAGGCATTCTTCCCCTGCTCTGTGATGGAGTAGACTTTCTTATCCGGCTTATCCGATTGAGGAACATGCACGAAAGCGACATGCCCTGCCTGCTCTAATTGGGCCAAGAGCGGATAGATTTGACTATGCTTGGCTTGCCAAAATGGCTGTATATGCTGCATAAGCTCATAACCTGAACGGGAATTTTTGGTCAAAAGGCTTAGTAATCCATATGAAAGGGTATTCATCGTCGCTCCTCCTTTATGTCATTATTGACATATAAACTTATCGGTAGTATGATGATTTTCATTCACATTATAGAGAATACTATCGGTAAGATCAATGGATAGAGTGGAGGCATTATTTTGAGTAAGGATGAGTTACAACAAGTTCGCTTCTGGCCGATCATGATCGCCATCTTCTTCGGGTCGTTCGTTTCGATTCTAAGTATGAGCACGATTAATATTGCTATACCTATTTTAAGTGAGCATTTCAACACGGATTTGAGCAAAATCCAATGGACGATTACTGGCTTTATGCTCGCAAGCGGTACGATCGCTCCGATTACCGGGTATTTCGGGGAGAAATTCAGTTATAAGCGTCTTTACGCAATTGCACTAATCGGTTTTACCGTATTTTCGCTCTTATGCGCGCTAGCCTGGGATGCTTCTTCCCTTATTGCTTTCCGTATTATTCAAGGGGCTTTCAGTGGTCTCATTATGCCTGCAACCATGACCATTGTCTATCAAGTCATTCCGCGCGATAAGCAACCGATTGCGATCTCTCTCTGGTCCTTATCTGCGATGATGGCGCCTGCAATTGGACCTACATTAAGTGGTTGGTTGTTGCAAAATTGGAGCTGGCACTGGTTGTTCCTCATGAACGTACCTGTCGGACTTGTCGCTATCATACTCGTTTTCAAATTAATCCCTTATTATCGTCTTTCGGTTCCAAAAAGATTTGATCTTATCGGCTTACTGACTGTCGTCGTCAGCAGTCTTTCCCTGCTTGTTGGTTTCTCGCAAGGCCATGCTTGGGGATGGACATCTGGCCGTGTCATCGGTCTATTCACAACGGGCATCCTTATCCTCTTGCTATTTATTTGGAGAGAGCTTAAGGTTGACTCACCGTTATTGAACATCCGTGTGTTGAAAAACCCGCGTTACACCTTATCGCTCATTATTTCCAGTATTGTTACGATAAGCTTGTACTCAGGTACCTTCCTGACACCGATTTTCTTGCAAAATATTCAACACGTAACCCCGCTGGATACAGGATTAATCTTGCTGCCTGCGTCCCTAGTGATGGCGTTATGTATGCCGATCGTAGGCAAACTATATAGCAGTGTCGGGCCTCGCATTCTGATTTTTATCGGTATTACGTTGATCGCGGTTGGTACACTTACACTAAGCTGGTTGAGTACTGACGTTTCTCGCAGCTACATTGTGTTCTGGATGATCGTTCGGAACGTCGGGATTGCCTTCGCTACGATGCCTGCAAGTAATGCAGGGATGGAACAAATCCCAAGAACCTTGTCCGGTCATGCAACATCCATAAATAACTGGGTCCGTAACGTTTTCGGTTCCTTCGCTATCGCCCTGTTTACATCCGTTTTATCGTCGCAAACCGTCACACACAGCAAGGATTTAGCCGCTGGCGGGATGACAGACAAAGTTCAAATTGGTACGCATGCTTTTACCATGAGTGTCAATGATGTGTACTTGCTTGCGACATTTATCGTGCTAGTCGCGCTGCCGCTTAGCTTATTCATTCGCAAGCGCTCCTTAGCGCCAGATAATCCTTCGGCATCGGCACCTGCCCCGATCGTGGCAACACCGAGTCCGAAAGTGTAAAGTTAATGAAAAACCCCAGTCCGATGTGTTTTTGCACATCAGGCTGGGGTTTTCTTGTGTTAGGCGCGGTAGAAATCCCGCAGCAGTTCGTCCATCATGCGATTCGTACGCGCGGCGCTCAATCCAGTGCTTGGGCTTTGCCCGATGCCTCTGAGATCGTTCACCACTGTCTGAATAAGTGGTTGCTGAACATGTGGCGGATTGGGAATCGTCAATTCTTCTACCAATCCATCTGCGGTTTCAATGCGCAGATCTCCACTAAAGGTAGAGAACGATAGTTTGCCGCGGCTTCCGACAATTTCATTCAAATCTAGGTGTGTATAGGCATTGAAGCTCCAAACCCCTGTACCCATCACTCCGGATTCGAACGCATAGCTCGTGGTCACGATATCCTCTACCTTTTGCTTACCGGATTGGTTGCTTGCGAAGCCTTTGACCTCACCGATCGGTCCAAGTAAATAGTCGAGAATATCCAGGGTATGACTCGCCAGATCGACAAACAGACCGCCACCTGATAGCTCAGGCTTAATGCGCCATGGCTCAAGTCCCTCTTGATAATCTCTCATCGTTTGCAGGTATGTCGATTGTACGAAGCGAACCTCACCGATCATACCGCTGTCCAGCAGGCGCTTGATTTCCACGAATTTCGGAAGACCTCGGCGATAATAGGCGACAAATAGCGGCACACCCGCTTCTTCACACGCAGCCATCATCTCCTGGCATTCTGCATGATTTCTAGCCATCGGCTTTTCCACATAGACCGGCTTACCAGCTTTAGCTGCCAGCAGCGTGTATTCGTGATGAAAACCTGGCGGTGTTGCGACATAGACCGCATTCACGTCTGGATCGTTCACTAGCGCCGCCGCGTCATCGTACCATTTGGCTACCCCGTGCCTCTGTGCATAATCCTCTGCAAGCGCCCCATTGCGGCGCATAACCGCGACTAGCTCCGAGCCTTCTGCCTTTTGCAAGGCTGGGCCACTTTTGACCTCTGTCACATCGCCACAACCGATTATTCCCCAACGTACCTTCTCCATCCTTGTTGCCTCCTCGTGAGTGCGTAGTTAGTTAGCTATTCGACATTAGAGTTGTCTACTCCTGTGCTTCAATTGCGACATAACGCGATCTCCTGGTCCGGGTTTATAGCAACTGGTCCAATCAAAATCAACAAAATTGGCACTTTGTATGTACCATAAAGGTTGCTATACTGTTCCTAACAATCCATAAAGTAGGTGGAAACCGTGTACATTCCTTCTCATTTCAAAATAGAAAACCTTTCGAAGTTGTATGCCTTCATGGATGCACATAGCTTCGCTACCGTGGTTTCTCACCATCAAGGACGCCCCTTCGCAACTCACATTCCCTTGGCCCTTGACCCGCAGGCGCATTGCTTATATGGGCACTTCGCCCGCTCCAATCCCCAGTGGACGGATATCGAGCAGCAGGAGGTTTTAGTCATATTTCAAGGTCCCCACTGCTATATCTCACCATCCTGGTACGGTACACCTGCTGCTGTGCCCACATGGAATTACACGGCAGTGCATGTCTATGGCAAGATTGAATTCATGAACGAAGATCAGGAAGTCTTCAGCATCCTTCAACAGCTAACGCGCAAGTACGAGGAGCCAGACAGCTCGTATAACCTTGATCGCATTGATCCGCATTATATTGCTGGGTTAAGCAAAGGCATTCAAACCTTTAAGCTGCCAATTTCCAGCATCGAAGGCAAAGCCAAGCTGAGCCAGAATCAGCCGATGGAGCGGCAGAAACGTATCGCTGCAGCACTTGAGCAAAAAGGGTATCCGGAACAGCAGATTGCCGCACTTATGTGGGAGAATCTGAACAATTCTTGATCCCCACCGAAAAAAAGCCTCCGCCCCCGTCATTTCGCGGGAATAGAAGCTTTTTCAATTAGGAATGGACTTGCGCCGTCGGAACGGATTCGGACTCTATCGGAGAATGTTCGGCAATCAACTGCTCCTGAATCTGCAGCTGCTGAGTAGCAAACTCCCGATACATCTCGTGCGACTCGATGAGCTCCTGATGCGTGCCGCGGCCTGTGACGAAACCTTTGTCGAGGAACACGATCTGATCCGCGTCCACGACCGTGGATAACCGATGGGCAATGACAAGTGTTGTACGTCCTTGCATCAAGTTCTGCAGCGCCTGCTGCACCACAACCTCGGACTTGCTGTCCAGACTTGATGTCGCTTCGTCCAGCATCAGAATCTTCGGATCCCGCAACAGCGCCCTGGCAATCGCAATCCGTTGACGCTGTCCACCGGACAGCTTGATCCCGCGCTCACCGACTTCTGTGTCATACTTCTGCGGAAGCTCTTCGATGAAAGCATCGGCATACGCCATCTCAGATGCTCGCTTCAGTGCCTCTTCCGTCACTTCATGCTGCAAGCCATAGCAAATATTATCCCGAATCGTCCCCGCAATGAGCGGACTTTCTTGTGATACATAGCCGATCTGGCTCCGCCAGGAGACGAGTGAATACTGATCGATGCTTTCTTTACCTAGCGAAATGTTACCTTCCTGCTGCGAGTAGAACCGCTCAAGCAACGAGAACATCGTCGTCTTCCCGCTTCCGCTCGGCCCTACAATCGCGGTGACCTTACCAGATTCCATCGTGAAGCTAACATCCTTGAGAATCGATTCGCCCTCTTTATAACCGAACGATACGTTTTCGAAATGCAGGGATTGAGAAGCATCCTTCACCGGTAAACCTGCGTGTGGATCCTCTTCCTCATGATCCAACACTTTGAGAATCGTATCCGTTGCCCCCATCGCTTTCTGAGCCTGCGTGAAAAATTGCGTGATTTGCGTAATCGGCATCACAATTTGGAACAAATACAGCATGAAGGCCACCAACTGACCTGCTGATATCGCTCCTGACGCCACTCGCGTCCCGCCATAACCGAATAAAACCACGAACAACATCAACATCACAAACATAATGAGCGGCGACATTAGCGCTTGAATACGGCCTTCTTTAAGTCCGAATTTAAACAGCGTCTGAATCCCTGCGCTACCTTCCTTATATTCCAAAGGCTCTGCATTGGCAGCTTTCACCAAACGAATTTCAGAAAGCACCCGATTTAACACCGAAGTGAAGTTGGCCGTCTCGGCTTGCATACCTTTGGAGATTTTGTACATTTGCATACCCAAAGGAAAAAGGATAAGAAATGCGATTGGGAATATGCTAAACATGATAAGTGTCATTTTCCAATCCATATATAAGAGCACAACAATGGACCCGATAATCGATATGCTTCCTGTAATAAAACCCGCCATATGCTCGGCGATCAGTCCTTTGATAATCGCCGTGTCGTTCGTCATCCGGGAGATGGTGTCGCCTGTCTGATGATTATCATAATAACGAACCGGCAGCACGAGCAGTTTCTTCCATAAGCGATCCCGGATACCCGCCACTACGCGCTGTCCCGAATAATTTAATAGATACGTAGCTACACCAGAAGCTACTGCGGATGCGATGAATGCCGTCGCCATCCCACTAATTTGCAACCAATTCAGCGAGGAAATGGAGAAATTATCGACCACATTTTTCGTGAAAAGCGGAATGACCAAGCCCACAAGGGTGCCAATTACACTTAACGCTAACGCAATGCTGAGTAGGAGCTTAGGTGGATTAGCCCCCATTAATAAGCGGATGAATCCCCGCCAGTCATTCTTTTGTTTCGGTTGTTCTCTCTTCGTTATTGCCATCTATCTCTACTCCTTTACGCGATCAGATATGAATCTGTTGTTCACGATGGTTCATCGCTCTACCACTGCTACGATCATACTCCCCTATTTTAAACAGAATATAAACGAGGTCGAATCGGTCCGCAGACGGAATAGCAGCTCTGATGCATCAGGATCACAGGGAAATGTGCGGCGGGCTCCCCAACCGATCTGGGCAAAAGTGAATATTCTTGGTCTGTAGTTGTTTTTCAATCTTACAGCGCTGAGTTTCAGGCGTTGCTTGTATTTCTTGATCCGCAAAAAAGCTCCCTCACGAAAAGCCACATGGCTTCTCACAAAGGAGCTCATTCATAACGTCTAAGTGTCTAAGATTCTGTGGCCACCTGCCACATCACACCGTAAAGATCTCTCACACGTCCGAGCAACGTGCCCCAGAACATGCGTTCAAACGGCATGACGACATCGCCACCAGCTGCTAATCCATCGAAAATCGTACGGGCTTCAACCTCATCCTTGAAGGTGAGGGCCAAATCCATGCCAGTGCCCCGATCATTTGCCTCAGCACCTGCATCTGCCATGAAAAATCGCAGGCCTAGCGCCTGCAGCTCCAAGTGCATCACCAAGTGCTTCTTTGACTCTTCCATACCGGGTAAATCGCCATACGATTGGATGCTCATGATTTCTCCACCAAACACCTTGACGTAAAAATCAGCCTGCTTTCGAGCGTCACTGCTATATATATATGGTGATAATGTTGCCATCGCTAGTGCTCCATCCCTTCTATACGACGCCATAGTAATTGATTTTTGCCATGTGTCTTCGCTTCATATAAGAGTTCATCTGCCTCGGCTACAAGCCCCGACTTTCCTTGTCCTTGTTTACGAAGCGCGGCCCCGAAGCTCATAGTAACTTGAAACGCGTCTTTGCCATGTTCAAAAACTTTCTCTCGCAAACGATCCATAAATGAAAGGAAGAGTTCTGTCACTTTCTGCTGATCGTTTGTGTATAGGATGATCGCAAATTCTTCACCGCCATAGCGGAAGGCTCGACCTTGCGTGCTTGGAATGATGGTATCGAGCATACTGCCGATCTCCCTCAATACAGCATCCCCCGCTTGATGACCATAGCGATCATTGATCTGCTTAAAGTAGTCAATATCTCCCATGATAAGTGCAATCGGTTGCTTCCCTGCAATCGCTTCCCTCATTTGTTCTTGAAAGCTTCGATGATTATATAACCCCGTCAGGTAGTCTTGCTTCGCTAAGTTTTCTAAAATTCCCTTCTCGACAAAATGCTTTCGCTCCCTTGCCACAATGATGCCCTCAACGACACCTATCATGAGCAGGAAAACAAAATTAAATACGTGCCGCGGGAGATCCGCTATAAGAAACCCACCATCCACCAACTCAACCACGAAGGAGTAACCCAGAATAATCATACCCGTTGCCACCATGGCCCCACGGAAGCTCCAATATAACGAAGCGTGCAAAATAACCAAATAGGCAATCGGGAATAGCGGGCTGTGAGTTCCGTCAGTCAGTGAAATAATTGCAAGGAAGGAAAAATAGTCCATAATCACGCCAAACCGCGTCATAAAGCGATAAAAACCAGAAGCTATGGGAGTACGATGCAGTGCGATTTCCGTTAAACCCATATAAGTAACAGCAATGGCAAATAGACTGAAAAATACAGTCAAGTCTTCCGAGGATTTATGGTAATAGTTTAGATACAAATAAGAAGAAGCAACGACAAGGAACCATCGCACACAGCTGTATGCAATTTCTAAGATATGGTCAGACTTTCTAGTCTTCACCAAGCTGCAATCACATCCCTACAAGATGACATTCTTCCTATTCATTCGATAAATAGATATCATATCCTGCTATATGATTAGCGAGCACGCTCGCTGATTTTGTTTTTGTCCACTGGTTACTTTACAATAGTAAGAGGGGGAACATCCCTTAGTTATGTCCAAGGAGGCATGGTCATGAATAATTTCACATTTTATAATCCAACAACTCTACATTTCGGTCAGGGTCAATTAGAAAAACTATCGACCGAAGTACCTAAGTATGGGAAAAATATTTTACTTGTCTATGGCGGAGGCAGCATCAAAGCCAATGGTATTTATGACAAGGTCGTCCACCTGTTGCAGAACCTTGAAGCAACAATCGTTGAACTTAGCGGCGTTGAGCCCAATCCGAGATTAACGACCGTTCACCGCGGTGTTGAATTGTGCCGTAATCACAACATTGACCTCATCCTCGCTGTTGGTGGCGGCAGTGTGATTGACTGCGCCAAAGCGATCGCGGTTGGTGCTAAGTTCGAAGGTGATTTCTGGGATATCGCAACGCGGAAAGCAGTAGCCACAGGTGCACTCCCTTTAGCAACGGTTCTGACGATTGCTGCGACAGGCTCCGAAATGAACGCTGGTTCTGTCATCACGAACTGGGAAACCAAAGATAAACTTGGCTGGGGAAGCCCTTTTGCCTATCCGAAGTTCTCTATCCTCGACCCGGCTCATACGACATCCTTGCCTGAAAACCAAACCGTTTACGGTATGGTCGATATCATGTCTCACGTGTTCGAGCAATATTTCCATCATGGCACGAACTCCCCTGTGCAGGATGGGTTCTGTGAAACGCTCCTGCGTACCGTCATCGAAACAGCACCACTTTTGCTGCAGGATCTGAACAATCTTGAACACCGTGCGACCATTCTATACAGCGGTACGATGGCGCTTAACGGCACGTTAAGCATGGGCATCCGCGGGGATTGGGCAACGCATAATCTGGAGCATGCGGTCTCCGCTGTCCATGATATCCCGCACGGCGGCGGTTTGGCCATTCTCTTCCCGAACTGGATGACCCATAACCTCGATGCCAACGTGGGACGGTTCAAGCAATTCGCGCAGCGCGTCTTCGGTATCGATGCCGCAGGCAAATCCGAAAAGCAAGTTGCCGAGGAAGGCATCGCGGCACTGCGCGCGTTCTTCACCAGCATCGGCGCACCGAGCCGGTTGGCGGATTACAACATCGATGACTCCACCATCGAGCTCATGGCTGATAAAGCCATGATTTACGGCGATTTCGGCAACTTCCAGAAGCTGACTCGCGCAGATGTCGTAAAGATTTATCAAATGTCGCTATAAGGATAGCGAATGTGAAGAGGCGTTGCACATGGGTGCAACGCTTTTTTATGCGCGCGAGGCGTTTGGGCGCTAGAAGGGGCCATCTGCCGCAGGCTCTATTGCTGCACAGGCAGCACCTTATACTCACGCCACTCCTCTGGCAGCAGACGCTGATAGCGCGGCTGCAGGTACCGATCGTCGATCAGCAGCAGCACGCCGCGATCCGTTTCGGAGCGAATCAGCCGCCCGCCAGCCTGCTGCACTTTGTTCATGCCGGGGTAGACATAGGCGTAGTCGTAGCCGTTTTTGCCAGTACGCTCCATATAATCCTTGATTAGGTTGCGTTCCGGTCCCAACTGTGGCAAACCCACACCGACGACGACAACGCCCGTGAGTCGGTCGCCGACGAGATCGATGCCCTCGGAGAAGATACCGCCCATTACGGCAAAGCCCACGAGCGTCTGATCCGCTCCCGCCTGAAAAGCCCCAAGAAAGTGCTCCCGCTCCTCCTCCGTCATTTTCGCCTGCTGAACGAGTACGTTCAGCTCACTACCCTGTTGTCCACTTTCCCCTTCCTGCTCACCGACAAGATCAGTAAAAGCCTCATACACGCTGCTCATATACGCATACGAAGGAAAAAACACCAAATAATTACCCGCTCGCCCTGCGACCAGCTCATAGATAGAACGAGCAATCAGCGTACGACTGTGCTCCCGATCCTGATAACGAGTCGAGAGCGGCTGCACGAAAACCTCCAGCTGCTCTTTCGCAAAGGGCGTCGGCACCGTCACGGAATAATCGCCCTCTCCTGCGCCTAACGTGTCCATGAAATAGTTCAAAGGCGACAGCGTTGCCGAGAAAAATACATGCGCCCGATACCCCTTCCCCATCTGCCGCAGCAGATGCGACGGGTCCAAACAAACGAGCTTTACGCTGACCTCGTTCCGATCATTCACAGCCAGCGTCACATAACGCTCGTCGTACAGCTTGGAAATACGCACGAAATTTTGCGCATGGAAATACGCCTCCAAGAGTGCCGCACTCGTTGCGGTTCCTCCACCTGCCGATCTGGCCAACTCTTTTTCAGCTACTGCAATAAAAGCCTCCACATGAACCAATAACGAATCCGGCAGCGCGGACTCCACCATCATCTCGCGATCCCCTACTTGCTTACGGAGCGCAATAAAATAAGTATTAATCGCCTTCGCCGCGTCGTGAACCTCATTTCGAACACCTTTGAATTCCCGTTGGAGCGCTAGGAAGGCCGATTTGTGCAGCTCACTGGCATACATCTCACGCGCCCTATCCACCAAATTATGCGCCTCATCAATAAGCAGCGTGGTATAGCGCTTCTGTTCCTCGAACAACCTTTTCAAATTCACACGCGGGTCAAAAATATAGTTATAATCACAAATCACCGCATCCGCCGCATAAGCCACATCCAGTGAAAACTCAAACGGACATACCCGATGCTTCCGTGCATACGTCTCAATGACAGAACGCGTCATCACCGTTTCTTGCCTAAGCAGATCCAGCACCGCCTCATTCACCCGATCATAGTACCCATCCGCGAACTCGCAATGCGCTGGCGTGCACCTGACCTCGTCCTTCAAGCACACTTTCTCCTTCGCCGTTAGCGTAACTACCTGCAGCCGCAAGCCTTTGTCCTGCAAAAGGTAAAAAGCTTCTTCCGCCGCGGTACGTGTGATCGTCTTCGCCGTCAAATAAAAAAACCGCTGCAGCAGCCCCTCACCCATCGCTTTTACGGAGGGAAAAAGTGTCGACATCGTCTTCCCAATCCCCGTCGGCGCTTTGGCGAACAGCTTGTGCCCGTCTTGGATGGTTTTGTACACCGCGCCTACCAATTTACGCTGCCCTTCGCGATACTGTGGAAAAGGAAACGGCAACTCTTTGATGCTCTGATTTCTGCGCTGCTCATGCTCATGCTTCACTTGTGCGTAAGGATGATAGCGCCGAATTACCTCGTAGACAAACCCCTCTAGCTCTTCATAAGTAGCTTCCCTTATAAAATGCCGAGTCTCCTCCGTCTCCACCTGTGTATACGTAAGCTGAATCCGCATGTGGCTGAGCCCGCGATCATGGGCCACCATATAGGCGTAGCAGGTCGCCTGTGCCCAATGCACAGGATGTGAGTTTTCTTCAATTTGTGCAATATCGCCTGAAGTCGATTTAATCTCATCCACAGTTAGCGTATCGCCATCGGCTCCAGCAAGAAGCCCATCACAGCGTCCATCTATGACAAATAAAAGCCCTTCATACGCAATCTCCGCAGAGACGTACACCTCATGTTGGTCTGAATCTGCGTATTCCTTTTGCAGCCTTTGATGCGCCTTCGTGCCATCCCTCAGCGACTTGCTCGACCGAAACTCCGAATCAATACTACCACTGCTAAACACATATTCCACAAGCGATCGAACTGACATATTAACAATGGGCAGCATCATGTTTCTCCATCTAAGAACATTTGTTCCTTATTATAGTTTAGTGGTAGCCCCACGACAAGCGCCCCTTCCACCCGAGCCTATAGCTCACGAAAAAGGGACGGCCAGTCTAGGCTGATATCTGACTCAAAAGTCGCTATCCTTTCCCCCACTGAAAAGGGGTTGTATTAAAAAATAAGTCCGGATTAGCCTGAATGTTATGCGCCCAAAAGGTAAAATGCAGATGAGGCCCCGTGGAGAAGCCAGTCGTGCCGACGAGCCCGATAATGTCGCCCTGCTTGACGCGGTCGCCAGCTTTCACGCGCAGCTCGGAGAGATGCGCGTACTGCGAGAACAGCCCCATCCCATGGTCAATATAGATGGAATTGCCGGTTAAGTACAGGGGTTCCGCTAGCGCTACAACCCCATCGTTCGTGGCCTTGATCGGGGTGCCTTCTTTGGCGGCCAGATCAAGGGCCATATGCGAGCTGTCGTATTTCCCGTTCACGTAACGGGTGTACCCATACGGCGTGGTCAAAATCCCCTCGATCGGTTTCACAAACGGTCCACGGAATAAAAACATCGGCTCCGACTTGCTGCGCGCCAGATCAATCTTCTTCTGATCCGCATTGATCCGCGCTGTATCCTGTTTCATGCTTTCCATTTGTTCGGTGACCTTCAAATACTGCGTCTCGAACTTCTTCGCTTTAATGGTCAGCGTCTGATCGCCAATCGGATACGTGCCCGCCTTCACACTCATCGGGATTGGCAAGTACGTGAAGTATCCCGCTTCATAAGGCTGCAGCGTATACGTCTTATTCTGCCAGGTTATGTTCCCCGGCTCCTTGTGGCGCACAAGCACAACATCGCCCGGCGATGCCTGATCCGGTATAAGCTTCCAGCTAGAGCTCATGACCGCTTTAGCCTCCGCTTCATCTATATATAAAGAAGCCTCGGCTTTTAGCTGTGCCAGATGCGCTTTCTCCCCTAGAATGATTGCCTTAGCGTCGTCTGTCATGCCATCTATCCAGGTTTGTCCACCATCCACGGTGAGGAGCAGAGGGTTTTTGCTATCCGTCGTACGAGATAAAAGCACCCAACCAATCTTCTGCGTCACGAACTGTGACTGCTTCACAACATACGTTGTCCCGTTCAAAGTAACGGAAGTCAGGCTCCCTTGGACAGCCGCTCCCACTGTTCCCGAAGCTCCAGTCACCCCTTCTGCTACGGTGCTAGTTGAACTCGCCGGACTTGCACTTGTTGTAGTTCCTGCTACGCCTGCGGCACTTGCTGATCCCACCGTACTGCCTGTCCCCGCTTCCAAGCTGATCAGCTTAGCAATCGATTCGAGCCCCGCCGCTTCGCCGCCAACCTCCACCGGGAGTTCATCTGTACCCGAAGCTTCCTGCCAATGCGCCCCGCCATCCGAGGTTTGAACACTTCCGTCCGCGTATTTCACCCAGCCTCGATCTAGATCGAGCATACGAAACTCCACGGCTACACGGGGTGTAGGCGTTGGTACGGGTGTTGCTGCTAAAATGTCAGGCGCCTTATTGTTCAACGATGTAGATGATTCAAATGGTGATTTACCACTGAGAATCACCGCACTTGCCGCAAGGATGCAAGCGCCGGCCAATAGTGGCCAGTGGCGCCGTTTTCTTGGTCTCACAGACATTTCTACCTCCCTTTGAGGTGACGATGGGTTGTCTTCTTGTTAGACGCCTTCGTCTCTTCCTTCGCTCTTCTCATGGTAACACAAAAAACCCGGAGACATCTATGTCTCCGGGTTTTACTATGCTATATTTGTACGCCCTTTTTGAGCGTCTTCTGATCACTATTCGTGTTATTCACTAATGGAAGTAATTTGACACTTCGAACCATTGTGGACTGACATAAATGACAAGTCGGCACGTGATCGAATGCAAAATTATCTCGCATCCAGCCTTTACAGCCTTCATTTTCACAAGACCATACCGTCACATTTTCTAGAGGCATCTCTTCAAGCGACTTTTTTCTGGAATACATGGATAAACCTCCTTAGAGTACTGAGCGTCAGCTTGCTTAAAATTGAAAAAGACTGCCATTACTTAAGTAAAGGCAGTCTCTTTAATTATATTACAGTTTTACAACGTTTTCAGCTTGTGGACCGCGGTTGCCTTGAACTACGCTGAACTCAACGTGTTGGCCTTCGTCCAAAGTTTTGAAGCCTTCGCCTTGGATTGCGGAGAAGTGAACGAATACATCGTTGCCGCCTTCAACTTCGATGAAACCGAAACCTTTTTCTGCGTTAAACCATTTTACTGTACCAGTAGCCATTGTGAAATACCTCCAAAAATTATTAACATGTTTTTTATTCTTCAAAGAGAAAAAATTCACACATTGTAAAAGGTTCACTAACAAAAATGAAAACCCTTTAAAATATGTGAATTCAGGTTCTATTTGTCGATTAAATTTATCATAACACACCCCTTATGAAAACGCAAACTATTTCCAGAGTTTGCAAGTATAAAATAAAAATAAAAGCACCCCAACTTTAGTCTAGGTTACGACTTAGTCTCCAGACGGTTTGATACAGAGTAGGGGATCTATACTTGAAGTACTGAGTTTAGGAGGGTTTTGATCATGTATAACGTAAGTATTCAAACGATTTTAGCCGTAAGTGTGTTATTCGTCATATTTACATGGATCGGCGGCGTCAAAGCGTCCCGATTATTGTATAGCGGGAGCTTAGAGAAGCTTCACCGCAAAACGCGCAAGATGCTATTCTGGGCGTGGTTTCCCGCCATACCCGCAGCTGCCATTGTAGCTGCCATCGCCTGGCTGCAGATGAACATGGATCCGATTTTTTGGAGGGACCGCGTGTACTTGCAGGCGCCGCTGGTCATTATTCCTCTTTTGACCGTATGGTTCGTGGCCGTTCCTAAATTACTGAAGATTCGCTCCTTAACGAATCAAAGATTAGCCGAGAGTGGCACCACAATCGAGCCCCCGATGTTCCAAAGAGCTGCTAGTCCCGGCCTCATTTTCCCTTATCAATTAACCGCCCTTAGCGCAGTAGCTGCACTTTATTTCACATTCGTTCCGCCTGTTCCTTTCCAATGGTTAGAGATATCTATTCCGCTTGCAGTGCTTGTATTTCTTGCAGTGGGACTTTGGTGGAGACATCAGCTTCGCTCCAAGCAAGTAAGTAAAGTGGAGAGCTATCAAGCACCACGTCTATGGACGCGCATCGGCACGATGACAGGTGTTCTCGTTGTGATCGCAGGTATTGGATTCTATTTAATTACGTTCGCAATGGACAAAAGTGTACTCCCCACCGAGATTGATATGGCAAGCGGAACACATGATTACGGTGGCGGTGCTGCTGGTGAGCATGCCAGTCATGACATGACCGCGATGTCCACTATGCCAGGTATGGTATCTGTCGCCGATCTTACGGGTCCGAAAGAGGGGACGCCGGATCGGCGTTTTACACTCGTAGCACAGAAAAAAACAGTCTCACTCAGCTCTGGCAAAACCGTGGATGCTTGGAGCTATAATGGTCAGATTCCGGGGCCTGAGCTTCGTATAAAAGAAGGGGAACTCGTTGAAGTCACTTTAACGAACCAAGATATTGATGAGGGCGTTACGGCCCATTGGCACGGTCTGGATGTACCGAATGCCGAGGATGGGGTTGCTGGCGCCACGCAAAATGCGGTTATGCCGGGCGAAACCTATACGTACCGTTTCCGGACTGAGCAGGTGGGCAGCTTCTGGTACCATTCGCATCAGGATTCACAAGAAGCGGTAAGCAAAGGACTCTTCGGGGCACTAATCGTAGAACCGAAGGATGCTTCCCAAGCTAGCACCACAACTGAAATAAGTACAATTACTAGTTCAAGTACGGCTGGCACTACAACAACATCTGCACCGCCGTTGAAAGATATCACCGTTTTGACTCATCGTTGGAAAGACGCATTCGCAATTGGTGCAAATGATGAATTAGATCGTCAAACCGTCGCGCCTGGGACACCTGTTCGCATGCGACTCATCAACACAGATGACTGGGTCGATCAAACGTACACATTAGTGGGTACTCATTTTGAAGTAGCTGCTATCGATGGAACGGACCTAAATAAGCCGGATATCCTAACGAATACACGTGTTATCGTGCCAACTGGCGGCCGTTATGATCTTACTTTCATCATGCCGGAGCATCCTGTTTATTTAAATGTAGGAGGTAATAAAAAGGGAGGTATTCTTTTGTCCTCTGACGGCCAAGGGAACATCCCTGATATGCCGCCAACCGTGGCTTTCGATCCCCTTGTGTATGGAAGCCCTAAGACAACGCCTTTTGATGCGAATAGCCGATTCGATCGAGATTTTACACTTATTTTAGATAATAAATTAGGCTTCTATAATCGAAATTTCGATTTCCTCTATACATTGAATGGAAAAGTGTTCCCGGATGCGCCGATGTTTATGGTAAAGGAAGGGGATGTGGTCAAAACGACGTTCATTAATCGCGGTAATGTGGAGCACCCGATGCATTTGCATGGTCATCACGTTCTTGTTCTTTCACGGAACGGAAAGCCTTCCACAGGCAGTCCATGGTGGTCGGATACGCTAGATGTTCAGCCTGGTGAAACATATGAGGTCGCTTTCGTTGCTAATAATCCTGGTTTATGGATGGATCATTGCCACAACCTCGTGCATGCTGCTGCTGGAATGTCGATGCATCTGATGTACGAAGGTGTGACAACGCCATTTTCAGTGGGTAGTGGTACGTTGAATCATCCTGAGTGAGGGTATTCACGAATTCGCCATGAATGAAAACCGTTTTTTCAAAAAAGAGGGAGGGGATGTCATGTTAACTTACATACAGTTGACAAAATAGACTTCCGCGGTTTACTCTATAAGAAAAGCAGGCACGACATAATTGCATATGACTTCTTTCGTATAACCTTAATAATTGGATTAAGGGTCTCTACTTAGAAACCGTAAATTTCTAGCTACGAAAAATGTGCGCTGACAGGCATATTTTTCATGGCTAGTTTTTTTATGCCTACATGTTCATATATTAGGGAAGTAGGAGGTTTTCGAACGATGACAACGATATTAATTAAAGATGCACAGATCGTGACCATGAACCGAGGCGGAGACATTATAACTGGGGATATATGGATCGAAAATGACCGCATTACCGCGATCGGACCCGATTTGGACCCTACACATGCAGATAAAATCATTAACGCTAAGAATCGCACTGTCATTCCTGGCTTTATTCAAACGCATATTCACCTATGTCAAACGCTGTTCCGGGGTAAAGGGGACGATCTGGAACTCATGGATTGGTTGAAAAAGCGGATCTGGCCGCTTGAAGCCTCTCATGATGAGGAGTCGATCTACTACTCGGCGATGCTCGGGATTGGTGAACTGATCCAAAGCGGAACCACAACGATCGTGGATATGGAGACGGTGCATCACACCGATTTTGCTTTTCAGGCCATTGCCGAGAGCGGCATTCGAGCCTTATCTGGTAAGGTGATGATGGACAAAGGGGACGAGGTTCCTTTCGCCTTGCAGGAAAATACGACGGACTCCCTTCAACAAAGCGTTGATTTGCTGGAAAAATGGAATGGCCATGACGACGGACGTATCCAATACGCGTTTTCCCCGCGTTTCGTCATCTCTTGTACGGAAGAGCTTCTGCGTGAGGTTCGAAATTTGTCGGAACAGTACAAAGTGAAAGTACACACGCATGCGTCCGAAAATCGCGGAGAAATCGAGATCGTTCAAGCAGAAACGGGCATGCGCAACGTCGTCTACCTCGATCATCTCGGATTAGCCAATGAACGACTGATCCTCGCGCACTGCATCTGGCTCGATGATGAGGAGAAACGCATCATTCACGAGCGTGGCGTGCATGTTAGTCACTGCCCGGGCTCCAACCTGAAGCTGGCTTCAGGGATCGCAGAGACCCCAGAGATGCTGAAGCTGGACATCTCTGTCAGCTTAGGAGCGGATGGCGCGCCGTGCAACAACAATCTCGATATGTTCAACGAGATGCGGCTCGCTGCGCTCATCCAGAAGCCCATCCACGGACCGACTGCAATGAACGCGCAGACGGTCTTCCGCATGGCGACCATCGGCGGCGCTCGCGCGGTCGGGATGGCCGATGAGATCGGTTCGCTCGAAGTCGGCAAGAAGGCCGACTTAGCGATCCTCGATCTCAACAACTTCCACACGTATCCGTCCTACGACGTGGATCCGATCTCGCGCATCGTCTACTCGGCGACGCGCGCTGATGTGGAGACGACCATCATCAATGGTCGGATCGTCATGGAAAACCGCATTCTGCGGACGGTTGATAAGGACATCGTCCTGCCGGAAGCGAACCGCTCGATTCAGCGGTTACTGAAGAGGGCTAATCTGCGCTAGTGTCCACCCAAGCGCAGCTCAAACAAGAAAAGGCTGTCCTATAAAGTTAGACTGCACCTCCAATTGTTAGTTGTGTCTAACCATTGAGGTGCAGTTCAACTTCAGGATAGCCTTTTAGTTCACCTATTACAGGGGAGCACCTTCCAATATTTTGATTACATGGTCATGACAAAGCACCGAAAGGGAACGTAGATACACTATTTCGCAGAAATCGGTCAGAATTGTCTCCAAAGGGAACCTGAGTGCGCTATTTGTTCGATTTTCGGCGTTTATGGCGTTTTTAGGCCAAATAAGGCACTGTAGTTCCCTTCCGATGTTCATTTCGCCCATTTAGCCGCAAATAGCGCATTCTCGTTCCCTCGTAGGCGACCTCCGGGACAGCCGCTTATTTTCTTATTAAGAAGCTACGGAATAAGCCCTAACCGCTCGTATTGCTCTTGCTGTGCATCCACATGACACATGCCTTCTAATAGCAAACGAATCATATAAGCCTCACGCTCAGCATTTTCTCCAGGTTGCTGCTGTTCATGATCATTTTGTGCTATCGTACAGTGTGTTCTTCATCACTAGCCGATCAGACCCAACCATTTCCAATAAGGTACACACAGAAGAGCAAGCAGTAAGACGGCTAATCCGTAAGCAAATGCAACCTTCTGGCGTTGTCGATGGCTGAACGCTTTTCCTTCCGAGCTATAGTAAGCCGTCAGATATGTCGGCGATTGATATGCGAAGAAGAACGGATCCGTAGATAATAGTACCACGAATACGAGTATCCATGGGTGCACGCTGCTTGGTCAGCAAGCGGCAACAGTGCCGTGACCAACAGGATAACCGCCGGATCATCCCTGACGATCAATGTGACGATGAACGAGAGCACGATTACTGCTGCCAGGAAGAAGAACGGCGACGTCACCAATATCCCCATGTGCTGACCAAGGAACGAAGACAGCGCTTCGACAAGCCCAAGCTCATTAGCCGCAGCCGAGAAGCTGAAGGTTACGCCAAGAAACAGAAGGAACGTCCAGTCGATGCCGGTTGAAATCGTTTTGCGATCCAGTACGCCGCCTCAACGATAGACAAGCCCGCTTCGGGCAGCGCGTTCCGCACAGTAGCGGACATGGGCCCACAGGACCGCGTAGCGCGCGACAAGCAGCTCATCCGGGCAGCGCTGAAGCGCATGACCGATCGCCTGTTGCTGCCGCTCTGATTCGGCTAGAGCAGCTTCTGCTGCATTCGCTTCTCCTGCGGCTATGCTCGCCACATCCAATGCCTGCTCCCATTCCTTTCGTGCAGCATAGATCTCAACCATCGCTGCCCTGTTCTCTTCAGCTCGGTAGAAAGCCAAAGCTTGATCCGCCCACAGCTGCTGCTGGCTCTGGCCATACCGCTGTGGCAGGATGTCTAGCATGACGCGTGTAATTTCGGCGCGCATCTGAACGATCTTTGCCTCTGGATCCCACTGAATAAATCTGCCCAGCGAAGGATAAATCGATTCTGCCTCCTCCACGACAACAATCGAATGAAATAGGAAGAGATCTGCGGCTGCTCTAGGACCAACCGATCAAAGGTTTCTCGATCAATATAGTAGAGAACGCTATCTACAGCCACTACAGCCGTTGCCGATCTAGGCTCGTTCGCTAATAGCGCCATTTCGCCCAATGCATCGCCTTCTTGTAAGATCGCTAGCGACTGACGCACGCCCTCCCCTGTCTGAGAGAACAGTTCAATCCTGCCATTCTCAATCACATACATTTTCGCCAGGATCGCCCTGCTCGAACAGTGTGTCTCCTGCCCGCCGCTTCAACTTCTCTAATTTCCCCAAAAGCTTAGCCAGCTCTATGTTGGAGAAGTCCTTAAACATCTCCATATTTTTAATCGCCACGAATCCTCTACTCTCCTTGCGCGATATGTATGTAGCACTACCGAAACTATCGACTCCAAGAATAATGTACGCTTGATATGACAAATTTTGTCTATATAATTTACTCACACTCTTCCTCTAACGCAAAAAAAGAAAGACCCTTAACTAAAAGTTAAGGGCCTTTCTGGAGAATGCTATATTTGCAAGCTGAAGCTTACAGTTTTACAACGTTCTCAGCTTGTGGTCCGCGGTTGCCTTGAACTACGTTGAACTCAACGCGTTGGCCTTCGTCCAAAGATTTGAAACCTTCGCCAGTGATTGCGGAGAAATGTACGAATACATCGTTTCCACCTTCAACTTCGATAAATCCAAATCCTTTTTCTGCGTTAAACCATTTAACTGTTCCTACTGCCATGGGTAATACCTCCAAAGTTTTATTAACATGTCTTTTTTCTTGTTTCGAACAAAAAAATTACACATTGGAAAAGGTTTCATTTACTTAAATGATAACCCTTTGCAATACGCAATTCAGGTTTTCCCTTTAAGACTATTAATACTGTACCACACAATATTAGGTATTGCAATTATAGCTGAGAGGGATTTATTGCTAAAGCTACGAAGGATTCTCTGTCGTCAATTCGAAGTGCCACAGCTAGTGCTAATGCGACATCTTTCGACGGGAGGATTCGACCGTTTTCGATGGAATTCAAGATGGAGTAAGAGATCCCCGCCTTCTCGCCGAGCTTACGAAGTGTTAGATTTTGCTGTTGCCGCAGCTCTTTGAGCCGGATATGGAAGGCCATGATCGCCTCACCTCAACTTTCCATATTTTTTTGTCTATGAATTTCAGTTCTAATTTTGTCGAATGGGTCTTCCCAGGCTGGCGGCTTGATGGTTTTACCCATTTCATTCTTGTGAACCTTGCCATCCGGCCAAACCTTAGACATGTTCGCGTGTTGAACGATATCGAAGATCGGTCCAGGTTCCACACCCATTTCAACAAGTGTCCCTAGTACAAAATACAATTCATCAATCATCGCATCGACTTCATCCTCTAAGGTCGCTGCTTCCTCAAACTCGTTCAACTCTTCTTGCATCCACGCCAGACGCGCGGCTTTACGCTGAGCAGATAGGCGCTGTGGTGATGCGCCCACCGGATGCTCAAACGTTTCATGAAACTTCTTCACAGCTTCAAACGCTAGCTTTAATGTCATTTTATTTTAGCTCCCTTAACATGGTTTTTAGTTTTCTACTATATACCATTTAGAGAGAGGTGTGGTCAATATCAGCTCTTCTATTTAAAATGACGCCCCATAATAAAACGGTCTTTCCAATAGCCTGAGTTCATATCACGTACAACGACGCCAGAGCTGGTTGTATTGCTAATAAACTGCCCATTTCCGATATAAATGCCGACATGGTTAATACGTCCCGGTGTTGTTGTACTGAACATCACTAGATCGCCTCTACTTAGGCTTGTCTTCTTGGAAACCAGCGTTCCTAGTTTCGCTTGAGCTTTAGAGCCCCACGGAATCGTAATACCGTTCTTGCTAAAAACAAGCTGCGTAAATGCGGAGCAGTCTAAGATGAGACGGTTCGTGTCTCGCGTGCCGAAACGATACTTCACCTTACCGATATACGAGTTCGCTGTTCGCAGAATGCTATTTACGCGGGAAGTGCTCAGGGACGTCGCAGCGGCGCTCGCTTCAATTGTGGTAGCAGAGGCTGCATAAGTCGATTGCGGATGCACCAAAGCCGTTCCAGCAACCAACAAGGAAAGACTAAGGCTAATACCTGCGATGGATTGTGTAAGGCGGTTCTTTTTCATAACTATCATGATTGATTTCCTCCTTTGGAATTAAATATGAGTTTGTTTGACCTGCTACTACCATAGCACATGCCAAATGCCCTAATATTTAACAACGAAGGAGGAAAGTCGCATCAGATCTTAATTTATCGACTATTCTGAGAATTGTATGAGAATTCCATGAGAATCAATCTCTTGACAGTAATGAATCCGCTTTATCGCCTGTATGCTCCTGACGGAACTCCGATGGTGTAACCCCATATTTCTTCTTGAACACCTGGGAAAAGTGCCTCATATCTTGGTAGCCAATGCGTTCAGCCACATCCGCCAGCTTCATTTTCGGATTCATCAGCAGCTGCTTCGCCTGCTCTAGGCGCAGGTTAATGACGAACTCCTTGAATCCCTGACCGGTCTTTTGCTTGAACAGCTGGCTGAAATAGACAGGGTTCAAATACACAATGGACGCCACTTTCTCCAGCGAAAGATCGTCATGATAATGGGTGCGCATATATTGGAGAGCAACCTCAACAGAACGATCACTGCCGCTGGCGTGATGCTCATAGACCTGTGTCGTTGAGGCCTGCCGCATCCGCTGAACCTCCGCAGGTACGGATTGGAATTGCTCAATCCGTTCTGTGCTCATGATTTGGAAGGGTACCTTCAAATATTTAATAAGATGGCTGCGAAGTTCTTCAACGAGATGGGCTATGCTTGTTCCTTCGGGCGGCGTGACGAGCCCTAACAGGCTCTTGCTGTCGTGAACCGTCACGAAGCCCTTGCCGAATCGTTCGATCAGCTCTAGCAAGACGTTTTCGATAATGAAATTTTCGAGAAAGACCGCTTTGTCGGTCTCCATTTTGACCATGATTAAGTAAAAATACGGATGTTGCTCCACGAAAGGTCCCATATCAATACGTCCGGTATCCATACCCTGCACCCAACGTTGGAAAACAGCTTCCTGCAAAAATTTCCGATTCGTCTTGAGCAGCTCCGCTTCCTCAATCAGCTCTGTGTCATGGGCGATTTCCTCGCTCAGTTTCCGAATCATTTCGCTCAGCACTTCTTTGCCGATCGGTTTGAGCAAATAATCCTTCGCCCCAAGGCGAACAGCCTCTTGCGCATAAGAAAACTCCGAATAAGCAGAGATAACGACCCACTTCACGTGCGGGTGGCGACTCCGCGACATATTCATCAGCTCTAGACCGGTCATCCCTGGCATTAAAATGTCCGTTAGTACGATATGAATGGTATGGCTGCGCAGTAGTGCAATCGCTTGCTCTGCATTTGAAGCCAAGTAAATTGTATATTCAGGGAACCGGTTCTGAAGCGTACGTTGAATGCCTTGCAGAATAATCGTTTCGTCATCAACGATAAGAATATCCATGATTGTTATACCCCCTTACGTGGAAGCGGCATCGCAATGATAACCGTAGTTCCTACCTCTTGTTTACTCTGTATTCGAAGTCCGTAAGTCTCTCCGAACATTAAAGCAATTCGTCGATGAACATTGGTCAGACCGATGCCTCGTCGTGTCATCTTGCTACCTTCAATAAAAGGCAAATCGTCCGTCTTATTGGCCTCTTTATAGGTATAAGGATCACCTATCATACGTGCATCCCCTTCAAGTCTTTCCTGCATCTGGCGAAGAAGGCTTTCCTCAATCCCCACACCATTATCGGAAACAACGATATGCAGCTCCTGCTCATGCACCTGCGTGAACACGCGAAGCACGCCAAGCTCTCGCAGCGGCTCTAGCCCATACTTAACCGCATTCTCGATGATGGGTTGCAAGGTCATTTTCGGCAGAATAACGTCCAACCACTCCGGTTCAATATGGATCTCCGTACGTACCCTGCCCTCCAAACGGTTCTCGATAATCGTCATATAATGGCGCATCTGATCTAGTTCTTGCTGCAGCGTCGTTTTCGATGCTTCCTGCCAGTCACTGCTGTATCTAAACATATGAGACAAGGCCAGAATAACTCTACCTAATCGATCATTCTCGCGTTCGTCTAGCATCCAATAGATCATATCCAAGGTGTTATAAAGGAAATGAGGGTTCACCTGAGACTGCAGCGCCTGCAATTCGGCATTTTTCTCACTCATGGAGGCCAACGTAATCCGTTCGATCAGCTCATCCATCCGATTCACCATGCGATTAAAGGAGGATACGAGGGAGTTAATTTCCTCAAATGATTTGACGGTTACTGAGCCTTTAAAATTCCCCATTTCCACCTGCTTCATCTCACGAATTAGCAGCTTCAGCGGAGAGGCAATATTCTGCGAAATCAGACTCGCCAAGGCCGTTGACAGGATGATGAGAACCACAATAACAACGTATAAGTACTCCCTCGTTTTCACAACTTCGGCATTGATATCACCTTTTGGTGTTAAGCCAAAAACCGTCCAATCCGACATTTTCGCTTTCGCGGCCACAATCAACTGATCCGTCCGATCATCAATAATAACCTCACTTGTTCGCGGGCGAGGTAAGCCAGTGAAAGATGGAGAGTTCTTCTTATCTTCTGCCGTCGTTGCAATCATTCGGTTCTCTTGATCAACAATGTATACGCGGCTATTGGGACTAATCGTTACGTTCGATAAGGCTGCGAGAATCGGTTGTGGATTGGTTTCGATCAGCATGACACCAATCACGCGATGGTCAGTAAGGTCAAAGAGTTTCCTTCCAAAAACAAAGAGAGGATTTCGTTGAAACTGATTGATCATCGACCCTTGCACCAGCCCCAACCAGACCATTTCCCCGGAGGAATCCTGCAGCTTCTGATACCAGTCCGCAGAGGCATAATTGGTATCAATGACGCTATCGAAGCCGCGCTCATAATTGTAGTTTTTACCTGCATTCGTTATGACATGAATCCCGATAATATCATCACGCGAATAGTAGATCGCTCCCAAAATATTCGTAATCGTACGTTCATTTAAAATGTTAGCTGTCATATCGGTATTGAAGTCGCGATCTTCAATTAACCGGAGCATCTCATAGTTACTATTTAATGATTTCGTTATACTATCATAACCTTGTAACAGCAAATCAAATAAACCAACGGTTTGTGAAATATTTTTTTGCGCCAGATCGTTAATTTTACTATGTATAATTTGGGTGGTCTTCTGATAATACAAGACACTGACAAGCAGTACGAGCACGAGCATAGACGTAATAAATAGCATGAATAGCCGATTATGAATGGAATTAAGGCCCCGTCTCACGCGATTTGTCATCCCCTTTCGTTACATAGTATTCGCTATTTTACCATAGCTGCCCACAAACAGAAAAAAGAGAGGGGTGAAGTTAACCCTTCACCGCTCCCGCTACCATACCTTTTGTAATTTTATCCGCTAATAAGAAATACACGAGAATAACCGGCAACGCACCGAGTACGAGGAAAGCGCCGATGGCTCCATAGTTAACGGAATATTGACTCACGAAGCTGTTCACCCCGAAAGGAAGCGTCTTAAGTCGCTCGGACGATATAAACGTCGCCGCGAGAATGTACTCATTCCAGATGTTAATGAAGGTTAGAATACACACCGTCATCATCGGTGGAACGGAGATTGGAATAATGATACCGCTGAAAATCTTGAAGATCCCTGCACCATCCACAACCGCTGACTCTTCAATTTCTGCCGGGATGGATTTCATGAAGCCGCTAAGGATAAAGACGGCAACCGGCGTCTGAAACGCAATATAAGGCAGAATGATGGAAAGATGCGTGTTCAAGATGTGCATATTTTTGAAAATGATCATGAGCGGCAATAACGTTGCCTGCATCGGAACCATCATTCCAATGAGGAAGATCACCATGACCAATTGACCGTATTTCCATTTGAACCGCGTAATCGCAAAGGCCGTCAATGAACTTAAGAATAGCACGCATACCATCGTTATTAAGGTAACAAAGAGGCTGTTCTTTAAATATTGGAAGTAATGACCAGCTTTAATGGCATCGGTGAAGTTCTTCCATTGAAGCACGTGCGGCAAGGAGAAAAACCGACCTGAGAGAATTTCCTCATTAGTTTTTAACGAATAGATGAATAGCCAAAGCAGTGGATACACCTGAGTGACTACAAGTAGTGACAACAATGCAATGACGAGAACTTTAAGGATAGAGAAGCTTTTGCGTCTCCGGATGATGGCAGGTTTAGCCGAAACTGCTTCCATGGCGTTCTGCATGGTGACACTCCCCTTCCTCACGAAAATTTTCTCTCTAGGCGGTTAAATACCGTGTTAATAATGACTGTCGCTACGAGACATACCACAACCAAGAAGGCTGCAATCGCACTTCCATACCCATATTTCAGGGAAAGGAATGAATTGTTATACATCAAGGTAGAAATGACATCTGTTGCATGGGCCGGGCCGCCGCCTGTCATGACCATAATCATGTCAAACGCTTGTAAGGAACCAATAAAAGCAAGGACGATCGATATTTTGAAAATCGGAATATTCATAGGGAATGTAATATACCAGTCGGCTTTAAGCCCATCCGCTCCATCGATCCGTGCAGCCTCATAAATATCAGCTGGGATGTTCTGGATACCGGTAAACTGGATCAAGGTGTGATACCCCAAATACTGCCAAAGGGCCACAAAATAGAGAGAGTACATAGCAATTTTAGGATCGGTTAGCCACGATCTCGTCCAGCTATGTAAATGAAGCATATCTAATACTTGATTGAGCATACCGCCCATCGACGCTGGGTTATAGATCGTTTTCCACAATTGACCTACGATAACAACGGATAAAATAACAGGCAAAAAGTAACTAGAAACTAAGAAGTTCGGTTTTTTGACAAAACGATTAAGCAAAATAGCTACACCCAAAGCAATTGGGATTTCAATCATGGAAAATACAGCAAACATAAGCGTGCGTTTCACAGATGGCCAAAATACAGGATCATGGAAAAGCATCGTACGAAAATTTTCAAGTCCAATGAATTTCGAAGTGCCAATCCCGTTCCACTCCAGCAATCCACTATACATGGACACGAGAATAGGTACAAATACAAGACCGACATAGATGATTAAACAGGGCAGTACAAACATGGCAATCGTCCACTTGGAGACTCTTAACACATTCACTTGGCTCGCCTCCTTCATGGGAATCATGTGAAACATATAAATTCTTATATTTCAATGTGAACTTACCTTGGGGCACCAGGGTTGGCACTCAAGGTAAGTCCCGATTGGGCTTAGAACTTTAATTTATTTTTTGTTCGTGTCGTAAGCGGTTTGGTGCTCTTTCGCTACAGTAGCAGGATCTACTTTTTGTACGAAGAGGTTTTGAATGCTTGTTAAGTGGCCTTGAGCTGTTCCTGGGTTCATTGTGTTATCGAATGCCAGGTCGCCGCCTTTAACTTTTTTGAACAGTGCAAGAACGTCCATTGCCATATCGGAGTATCCAGCAGCTTTGAAGTCACCGTCAACTTTTTGTGCGATACCTACAGCGCCTTTAACTGCAAAAGCTTCTTTAGGGAAGTTCAACATGAAGTAGTTCAAGAAATCTTTTGTTTCTTTCAAGTGTTTGCTGTTTGCAGATACGGCGAACGCACTACCTGGCGCTAACATGAACTCGTCTGGGTTACCTTTACCTTTTACAGTAGGGAATTGGAATACGCCTACTTTACCGTTAACGGAGGAAGTTTCGATACCACCAGTTGCCCAGCTTCCCATGAAGTACATAGCTGCTTTACCTGTTTTGAACAAGTTTTCACCTGCGTTGTAATCAAAGGACGTTGCGCCTTCTTGGAATGCGCCAGCTTGGATCAAATCTTCGAAAGAGCTAACTGCGTCTGTGAATGCTGGGTCATTGAACGTTTTCTTGCCATCAACAACAGCTTGCAAGAATCCAGGACCGCCGTTCGTGCGAAGCAAGACGTTCATGAACAAGAAGGAACCCGTCCAGGAATCTTTTTCACCGATCGCCATTGGCTGAATGCCTTTGCCTTTTAGTGTTTTTACAGCTGTAACCATTTCTTCGAATGTTTTCGGTACTTCAACGCCAGCTTGTTTGAACAAGTCTTTGTTGTAGTAAACAACTGCGATGTTGTTACCATCTGGCAATGCGTAAATGTTATTTTTGAACGTGTACCAGTTCAAGATACCTTCTTGGAACGTTGCTTTAAGTCCGTTTTGCTCAACCATGTCATTCAATGGAGCAAATAGGCCTGCTTCAACGAAAGGTTGCATTTGTGCAGCTGGGTTCACGACAGTGATGTCAGGAACTTCTTTGGAAGCTGCTTGTGTTTTCAATTTGAGCTTTTGTTGATCCGTGTTCAGGGAATCAAGCTCGATTTTGATGTTTGGGTTTTTCGTTTGGTAGTCGGTTACGATTTTCTTCAACATACCATTTTTCGGATCTGTTGGATCCGGATATATGTTTTGGAACGTGATTGTGATGTTTTCTTTCTTATCCGTAGCTGGCGTCGTTGTTGCTCCTGCCGCTGGTGAAGTCGTGCTCGTGCTGCTTCCACCTGAACCACATGCTGTTAAACTAATGGCTAGCAAGCTTGCCGCAATGACTTGTAGTGATTTATACTTTTTCACCAATGTAAATCCCCCTCGTTTTGAGTGAATGTTTTTATGTCCTTATTATGCCGTGTAATTGGCAACCCTTACAATGCGATAACTTTAGGTATCATGTTTGATTTCTATAGATTTATTTCTCACGTAACTTTCCCGCACGGGGAATTTATTATAAAAAAACCTCATAGGCGAACTGGAATTTGGTGCGATTTGCAGGGGGAAAATAGATAGGAAAAGCGACCTCTTGGCAGCTCGTACTGAGTTGAGGTCGCTCTGTTTAAACAGGTATGTTAGTAAGCCTTTGGAACTTCTACGCGGTTCGTGATACCGTCTTCGGTGAAGTAGATATGAACGTCAAAGCCTTGATCATCCATGAAATAGGACACGTATTTCGGTTCGCCGTGCTTGATCGGAACAAGAAGTGTTGCGATTCGGTGGGTACGAGCCTTTTCATCACTATAGCGAGGCGGGGGGATTGAGGGGATGGGTGTCCCTCCCTTTCCAACCTCGCTAACGGACACTAGCGACGTTATTTGCTCGGATTCAGGGGTTTCGAAAATCTAACGGACACAGACGCCGCTATTTACCAAAATTCAGGCATATTTGGAGTCATCATGCCCAATTAACGGCTGTTGTGTCCGTTAAATCCAGAAAAGACCCCTGCTGTACGAAATAACGGCATCCATGTCCGTTAGGTGATGGAAAGCCGTCACTAGTGATCGAGCAGGATTTCTGAGCATGGGGGGCTTGGGGTTGGGGTTGGGGTCATATTCGACGTCGAGTTCGGTGGCGGGGTCTAGTGGCGGTTGTGAATCCAGAGAAGCGGAGACAGAGATAGGGCTCTGTGACTACAGCGCTATACGCAAAAAAGTGCCCTCCCACACACAAGTGGGAAGGCACTTCCATTTCTCTCTTTTCAATTGGCGGATCACTCGTTACGCCGTACGACTCTCCGTCGACACTTTATGCGCCGCAACACCGCGCTTCGCCCGTAGTGCTTCTGGCATGGCCAACAAGGCCGGCAGCAGCATCGGCAGCAAGATGAAGCAGAGCACGATGAGGCCGACGATGACAGCCACGGCAAGCTCGATCAGCAAGACGAGGCCGGATGGCACGAGCGTGGCGAAGGTTCCGCCGAGGATGACCATGGCCGAAATGACCACGCCGCCGATGTGCTTAGCGGCTTGCACAATCGCCTTCGCTGGCGATAACTCGCCAAGCTCTTTGTAGCGCATCATCAGGAAAATGCTGTAGTCAACGCCGACCGCAATAATAATGATGAAGGAGAAGAACGGTACGAAGGAGGAAATCCCGTCGGCACCGATGATTTTATCCGTAACGACATTGGTTGCCGTCATCGCTACGTAGTAGGATATCACTAAAGAAAGAATGATGTAGACAGCTGGCCAGAAACTGCGGATCACGAACAACAAGACGATGAACACGCCGATGATGACGATAATCGCAGTACTGTTGAACGATTTCACCTGCGCTTTGTTCGTGTCATACGTCGTTGAGCTCGGTCCCGCCGCGCCCACCTTCGCATTCTCGAGCACGGTGCCCTTTACGCTAGCAGCGAGCTCCGCATTAATACCTTCAATCGTATCCATCGCGGCCGATGAATACGGATCATCCTTCAAGATGACGATCATCTTCGTCATCGTCCGATCCTTGGACATGAAATTGTCCAAGGACTTTCCGAAATCAGCGCTCGACAGCGCTTCTTTCGGGATAAAGAACGTCTTCGAACCGTTTAGCTGCGTCAGGAACTGGCTCGTTTTGCCGAGCCCCTCGGACACGTCACCGAGTCCGTTGCCGCTCTGGCCAAGACCGTCCTTCAGCTGGCCCATGCCGCCGCTGAGTCCCGACAAGCCCTCGCTCAGCTTCTGCTGACCGTCCTTGACGCTGCCTAGCGCAGCGTTCAGCTTCGCCATGTTCGCAGCGATCTCGCGGCTGCCCGCGCTGCCTTGCTTCAGCCCTTTCGCGAGCTCATCCGCTCCGCTCGCTAGCTGCGCCAATCCCGCGGCAAGCTGCGCCTGCGCGCCGTTCACTTGTGCTAACCCTTTCGTCGTGTCCGCGAAAGCGCCATTCAGCTTGGCTGCGTTCTTGCCAAGCTCCGCAAGCCCGCCGCTCATCTGCGTCAGACCGGAGGCAAGCCCCTCGCCCGTTTGCTTCAACTTGATGTAATCCGTATCAGTCGTAAGCTGGCTGTACTTGCTGCCAAGTCCGCCAATCAGCCCATTCATACCGGCTAGACCTTGCTGAATGCCAGTAAGTTGATTCTCAATCTGGCTGTAGCCATCGGTCATCGCGCTATAGCCTTGCCCCAGCTGCGTAAGCCCTTCATGAATCTTCGCGGTATTGCTCTCGACTTGCGTCATGCCATCCTTCAGCGCAGCAATACCCGCGCTTAGTTCTCCCGCACCGCCGGCACCTTGCGCAATGCCGCTCGATACCTGATTAAGCGCAGTTGTCAGCTTGCTGTAGCCATCCTGTACCTGACTTGTGCCATCCACGAGTTGGCCAACGTTAGACGTATCTGGTGCAGCAAGCTTACTTTGCATCAGCGTAAGTCCGTCACGAATTTGGTTTACACCCTTTTGAGAAGCGGTAATGCCATCTGCAACTGTCTTGGTCTGACTTGAGATATAAAAATCATCAATCGGTTTAGCTTGCGGCTGCGTCACGCTGGATATCTTGGCAACGCCTGGCACACTTTTCAGCTTCTCCGTTACCTTATCAATCGCGGCCAAGCCATCGTTCGTGTTGAGCGGTTGGTCATTCTGGACGACAACCATGGTTGGAAGCGCCTGACCGCGGCTGAAATGATCCGCCACAAGGCTGAAGCCTTTCGTGGATTGATGATCATTTCCTAGCTCCTTCAACTGGTCAAAAGACAGCTTCTGATGATTAGAAAGCGCAAGCGGAATTGTCACAATCAAAATAATCACCGTCGTGATCACAGGTCTTTTTACCGCAATCTTCGTTAAGCCCGCCCAGAACTTACTTTCCTTATGCCCCGTTGCACCCTTAGAGGGCCAATAGAGCTTATTCCCCAGCATTTTCATGAAAAATGGCGTCACCGTCACGATTTGGAGCAAGAGTACTGCGGTTCCAATCGCAACAACATTCCCTGATTTATAAATTCCGAAATCCGAGAACGTCAAAGCGGCAAATGCAATAAACACAGTCAAAATACTGTAGAAAATCGTCTTACCCGCTGTGCGGTACGTCACACTGATCGCTTCATCCACGGATAAGCCATGGGATAATTCCTCTTTGAATCGATTAAATAAGAGAATGTTATAATCCGTACCGATGCCGAAAAGAATCAAAATCAACAGCATCTGCGTGACACTCGTCACCGGAAAGTTGAACTTATCAATAAGCTGTGCGGCAATCCCCATCGAAACAAGGTATGAAATACCTACCGCCAGCAATGAAACTACAGGAATGATCACGGAACGGAACATAATCACCAGCACAGCTAAGATGAAAATGACCGTTAACGCGGCGCTTTTCTCAACGCCTGACTCGGAAGCCTTGATGTAATCATTCTGGATGAAATCCTCCCCAGAGAGGTAATAATCGACCTTCACGTCCTTCAAAACAGCGTCAAACTCCTGCTGAATGTCATCGACGTGCCGACCTCTTTTGTCCAAGGAGAAGCTCGCCATTAAGGTCGTGCCATCCTCGGACACAAGCGAAGACTTCGCGTCCGGTATGGAAAACGGATCAAGCAGTTGATCGAAGCCAAGCTCAGATTGGTGGCTTTTCATATTCGAAATGCCTGCCTCAATTGCCTTCATATCCGCATCCGACAGCTTATCCGGGTTATGGAAGACCACGATATCACTGGTTCCCTCGACCCCATTAATTTTGTTCAAAATCGTCGATGCAACTTTAGACGGACTATCATTACGCAGCGGATCTTGCCCTCTAAGTCCCAGAATCGCATTCACATTGGGTTGAAAAACCGTCAGCAACACCGTCGCCACCAGCCATACCGCCACAATCGCCCAACGCCATTTAATAATTGATTTCATCTCTCTCTTCTCCTCCACTCACCTAACTGATAGTAAACAAGCGTTCATTATTGAGTTAAAAAAATTTATGCCTGGTTTAGCTTTATTTTTTCTGAAATACCCGTGCAATACAGGTACAACAGTTCATCAACGAGCATTTTGATCGTATCGCCATCCTCATGGTCGCGCAAAATGAGACAAACACTCTCAATCATGGTCGCCGCAATCATACGAGCGGCTAGCTGCTCTTTCTGTGGCAGCTCACCTGTTGGTGCCATTTCCGCTGTAAATACTTCCGCGATAATCTGATGCACCAGAGTAATCAATTCCTGTTTCGCCGACGCGAAGCGCGAGCCTTCACTCAGATTAAGAAGAATCGTAAGCTCCGTGCTGGATTCCTTGAAAAGCAGCATCAGTGAGGCATCAATTTTGCGTAGGATCAGCAAATGATCGGACAAGGCCGTACAAAGGGTGTTATCCACTTCTTGCTTACACACGCGAAGAACCTCAGCTAATTGCTCCTGAATAGGCTGAATGAGCTCGTCGAACAAATCATCCTTGCTTTTGAAGTAGCGATAGATGTTGCCAGGTGTTATGCCTGCGGCATCTGCAATTTGCCGAATGGAGGCTTTCAAATACCCGTGCTTCTTAAACTCGGACAGGGCCGCTTGGCGGATACTCTTTTTGACTTCATCTTTTAAAATTTGCATTAATAAACACCCGTTCACTTTTTGACGTCATAAAGGCATTATACTGCGCACATCGTGGTATTGCAATGCTATTTTTATTAAAAAAACGCCCAACCCGCAGTTATTACCACAGGTCGGACGCTGGTTTTCTTACTCTACATCTACAGCTTTAATAATGCGCGGCTTCACTTTCACGCGGAATTGCTTCAAATCCTTGAACTGAATGAACTTCTTGGACTCCTCGTTCCAAATACGGAATTTCAGAGACTCCAAACTCGTTTTCAGTGTAATCGTCTGCACATTACGAAGTGCTGCGCTCTTATTGTGAACTTTTTGCAAATGATAGTTAGGTACGCGCGGGCTTAAATGATGAATGTGGTGATAACCAATGTTGCCCGTGATCCAATGTAGAATGCGCGGCAAATTGTAGAACGAGCTGCCATGCATCGCGGCTTTCACATAATCCCATTCTGCATCATTTTCGTAGTACGATTCTTCATAGTTATGTTGTACATAGAAAAGCCAAATCCCCGCCATACCTGAGAAGAAAAACATTGGCCCTTGAATCAGCAGAAAGGACTCCCAGCCCATGCCCCAGCATAATAAAGCGACGCTGCCAACGATGGCGATATTCGTGATATACGTGTTGATTCTTTCTTTCATGCCCGCACGCTTGCGGTTAAATCGATAATCAATAAGGAAGATGAAAATCGGCCCAACAATAAACATCACAAACGGACTGCGGTACAAGCGATACGTCATTCTTTTGAGCCAAGAAGCTTGCATATATTCATCCACGGTAAGCGTCCATATATCACCTACACCTCTTCGATCCAAATTACCGCTAGAAGCATGGTGAACCGAGTGTGTATGGCGCCACTGATGGTAAGGTACGAAGGTTAGAATTCCTGTTAGCGTGCCGACAATTTCATTGGCGAGTTTATTTTTGAAAAAGGATTTGTGACAGCAATCATGGAAAATGATGAAAATGCGGATCAAAAACCCTGCGGCTACTAGATCAATCACGAACGTTAGCCAAATTGAAACGGAAAGACTTAGAAAAGCAAAATACCAAAGCACGAAAAAGGGTCCCACTGTATTGATAATTTGCCACACACTATGCTTCATATGTGGTCTTTCGAAAGGTGCGATATCAGACCGCCACCCACCCTTATCCTCATGCTTCATCCTGTTAGAACTCCCTCTCTCCGCGTCGTGTCGGATCTTGTAAGTTAATATCATTTGAAGTAGTACGTTACGAATCGAAATAAGTTCCCGTTATAGGATAACAAATCTTACATAGCTATCTCATCATACGTGGGTAAAGTCTTTTTGTAAAATGCAATAAAAGACAGTCGCCACAAAAAAGAGGCGAATCGCCTCTCGTTCTAAGGAAGAACGCAGCAATTCACCTCTCATTCATTTTGGTCGATCCCTTGTAAAAAGCTCTCCCAACTTCGCATACGAGCTGCCGGCTAGCCGGCTTACAGGCTTCAGCTTCGCTGGATCAATACGTCCATCTTCATATAATGACTCGTCAATGTGAAAAAAGACGACACGGCCGATCAACAAATCTGCCGAGGGTGCTTCTGTTGTTCCTCCTAGCGGGATCACCTGCTCAAGCACGCATTCCATCCGGATGCTGGCTTCTGCGATGCCAGGTACGGCGATTTGGCGGCTCGCGACGGGCGTTAGCCCGGTAAGCGCCACTTCGCTCTCCTCAGGCGGGAGCGCAGCGGCGCTCTGGTTGATCTGGTCGATATAAGACTCGCCTGCGATATGAACGACGAAGGCCCCTGTATCGACCGCGTTGCGGGAGGTGTCCTTACGGACACCCTGCTTCCGCTGTACGGAGACGGCGACCATCGGCGGATCGGCCGTCACGATGGTGAAGTAGCTGAAGGGAGCGGCATTCAGCACCCCTTCGGCAGACAACGTCGTGACAAAGGCAATCGGCCGCGGAATAATGCTGCCGATGAGCAGCTTATAGTTGTCTCGTTCGCTTTGCATTGATGGATCAATGGCTAACATCGTGATCACTCCTTTTTGCTCGGATACACCACTTAGACCACAATCCCCTTCAACCACTCTGCAGCCGCAAACACTTCGGAACGCGTTAATTGGTGACCGGAATTCTCCCAATGCACATGAACATCCGATCCGGCATTGCTCAGCAATCGCTCTAGCTCCTCTGACTCCTCTGGTGAGCAGATGGGATCATTCTTCCCTGCGCCGATGAAAACTGGCGTATCCGACAGATCTGGGAGCTGCAGGCCGCGCCGCGGCACCATCGGATGATGCAGAATGGCTGCGCGAAGCGCATTCGGGTAGTGGAACAAAAGGCTGCCCGCGATGTTCGCGCCGTTGGAGTAACCGATCGCAACGACATTGCTGCGATCGAAGCCATGCTCTACCGCTGCCTCGTCGAGGAAATCATATACCTCCTTCGTGCGGAAGATAAGATCCTCTTCGTCAAAGATGCCTTCTGCTAGCCGGCGGAAAAACCGCGGCATGCCATTCTCTAGGACATTCCCTCGTACGCTCAGTACGGAGGAAGTTGGTGAAATCGCCTGCGCCAAAGGCAGCAAGTCTTGCTCTGTCCCGCCCGTTCCGTGAAACAGAACGAGCACGGGCGCAGTTAGATCAGAACCTTGTTGAAAAATATGTCTCATTTTTGATCACCTTCCAATACCCGCACTTCGATCGGCGGCAAATTTTTCACGATTTGATCACGGCTCGCTTCGAACCATTCCGGCAGCATCAATTTCTCGCCAAGTGCTTCTGGCTGCTCATCTCGTGCAAAGCCCGGAGGATCTGTGGCAATTTCAAAGAGAATGCCGCCTTCTTCGCGGAAGTAGATCGCATTGAAGTATTGACGGTCTACGATTGGTGTTGGGTGGTAGCCATTGCTCGCTACGTGGCTTCTCCAAAGCGCATGTTCGGCATCATCTTTGGCACGCCATGCGATATGGTGCACAGTCCCCGCTCCGCCAGCGCCGTAATCCATTGGCGTTACATTGATATCAACAATGTTCCCTAGGTCGCCGAAGGATGTGAAGCGTGCGTAGGCACCTTCTTGCCCTACTTTTTGAAGCCCCATAACGTTGACTAGCAGCTCCGAAGTTTTGTCTGGAGCGGTACTGTACAAGACAGCCCCACCGAAGCCTTTGATTGCTTTATCCGTTGGGACGCCGCCAAATGCCCACTGACTCAGCACGCCTTGCTCACGTTCCACGATCTCAAGTCTTAGACCGTCTGGGTCTTTGAACTGTAGATACGTTTCACCGAATCGAGCTGTTTTCTCATAAGCGATAGCGAATTTCGCTAGACGCGCTTCCCAGAAGGAAAGGCTGCCCGTTGGCACCGCGTAAGTCGTGATGCCGACTTGACCGCCGCCGATCCGACCTTTACGGGATCCCGCATAAGGGAAGAAGGTAATGATCGTGCCTGGGCTGCCTGCTTCATTGCCGAAGTAGAGATGGTAGACTTCCGGTGCATCGAAGTTGATCGTTTTTTTGATCATGCGAAGTCCTAGAATACCTGAGTAGAAATCAACGGTTTCCTGTGCGTTTTGAACGAAAGCGGTGATATGGTGAATACCTGCAGTTTGTAGTGTTGTTGTCATAATAGCCAACTCCTTCATATTTAAGAATCTTTATTTTAAGGTAGTTTACATGAGATGTTATCATTTAAGATGTGCTTGCGGGAGGGGATGAGAAGAGCTTCAATTGATCCTCTATTTGAACCCCTCTTGCGCGAATTTCCCAAGCTTCTTCAACAGCTTACTTGCGAGCTTCTTCTCATCATCCGTCAGCCCTGCAACTGCGTTCTCGATCACTTCGGCGTGCTTCGGGAATACATCTTCAATAAATTGTTTCCCTTTTTCCGTAATTTCAGCAAAAATTAATCTGCGATCCTCCGTCGACGTGTTACGCGTTACGAATTCCTTCTTGACCAGTTTATCAACCACATACGTGATGTTTCCACTGCTCATCAGCACCTTGCTGCCAATTTGTTGAATGGCCTGCGCTCCCTTGTGGTAAAGCAGCTCCAGAACACCAAACTCTGTGCGGTTCAGTCCATGCTTGCGAATATCTCGATCCCCGTGGGCATTGACCCACTCGCTCGCTCTGGAAAGGGCGATATAAAGATCTAGAGAATCATTTCTTGCTTCGCTCATGTTGCTTCACCTCATTTCTTTGCTTCGTTTATCTTAATTTAAAGATACTTTATTTCAAGATAAATGTCAACAGGTTATTTTGAAAATCACGCTGAGGATCGAATGAGCCTAATTTAATGTGCTCATTTCATGCTTTGTGACACAAGAATAGTGTTCCTCAGCTGCCATTCTCCTACTTATGGCAAAATAATGAACAACAATGTCACACCTTTTCCGATACGACTCGTGGTATGATTAAGCCTTTAAGAATGGTAAGAAAGGTTGGTTTACGTAATTATGAATACTTCACACGTCTTGCAAGGGACGGTAGCCGCGAAAGAACGGTTCCCTATCTCCCTTTTCTCCTTAACGGTTGGCGCCTTCGCCATTGGTATGACCGAGTTCGTTATCATGGGGATTCTGCCTAATGTGGCGGATGACTTGAACGTTACTATTTCTCAAGCGGGGCAGTTGATTACGGGCTATGCACTTGGCGTCGCTTTCGGCGCTCCGATTCTCGCTATGCTGACCCATAAGCTTCCGCAGAAGCGCTTGCTCTTGGTGCTGATGCTGATCTTCATTCTCGGAAATGGCTTAGCTGCGCTTGCTCCCTCCTATAGTATCGTACTTGTCGCACGGCTGATTACAGCTTTGGCGCACGGAACCTTCTTCGGAGTCGGCTCTGTCATCGCGGCGAACTTGGTTCGACCCGAAAAACGAGCGAGTGCCATTTCTGTCATGATGGCCGGATTGACGATCGCCAATATTCTAGGCGTGCCCCTTGGGACCTATATTGGTCAGCATCTAGGCTGGCGGGCATCGTTCGGTTCTGTTGTTATCATGGGGATTATTTCTTTCATCGGCATTCTTATTTTCATCCCTCAGATTAAACAGAAAACAAACAGCAGCCTTATACGGCAGGTCCGTTCTCTTTTACAGCCGCGGTTGTTGCTTGTTTTTCTGATTGGGGCGTTAGGCTGCAGTAGTTTGTTTGCCGTGTTTACTTACATCGCTCCTATTCTAATTCATGTAACGGGCTTTAAAGAAAGCAGTGTGACATGGATTCTTGTTCTATTCGGCTTCGGCGTGACCCTCGGTAACATCGTGGGCGGAAAGCTCGCGGATTGGAAGCTCATGCCTTCCTTAATCGGCAATTTCGCCGCACTGGCGCTCATTCTCGCTGTGTTCGCGTACACGGATCAGTTCCCGGTTGCCGCGATTATCACCATATTTATATGGGGGATTGCGTCTTTTGGGATCTTGCCAGGACTGCAGATTCGCATCATGAATCTGGCTAAGGAAGCGCCTGAGCTGGCTGCCACTTCAACGCATTCTGCGTTGAATCTCGGCAATGCGGGCGGTGCTTTTCTCGGTGGTTGGGCGATTACGCACACTGGCTTGACATCTTTGCCTTGGATCGGCGCGGGATTGACCGCGGCGGGGTTTGTTTTGATGCTGTGGAGTTATCTGCAGGAGCGTAAGGTGAGAAAGTAGCAGTTGAGAAACCATCTGTCGTACCCTCAGTCACGCAACAAGAAAAGGCGCTTCCTCACCAATCGAGGAAGCGCCTTTTCTTTACCCAACAACTGCTGAAGCACCCTTCTGCAGTTGGTACATTTTCGCGTAGCGGCCGCCTAGCGCCATGAGCGTGTCATGATTGCCACGCTCGGCGATCTCGCCGCGGTGCAGCACAAGAATTTGATCCGCATCGCGGATCGTGGACAACCGATGCGCGATGACGAGCGTCGTGCGCCCTTCACTCACAACCTTCAGCGCGCGCTGAATGAGGCCTTCCGTCTCACTGTCGATGGAGGCTGTCGCCTCATCGAGGATCAGGATCGATGGATCGAACGCCAGCGCGCGCGCGAAGGAAATCAACTGCCGCTGACCGGAGGACAGCGTGCTTCCCCGCTCGACGACCTGCTCGTCGTAGCCGTTCGGCAGCTGCTCGATAAAGCCAGCTGCCCCGACATCCAGCAACGCCTTTTTGACCCGATCCAGCGAAATGTCCTGGTTGTACAGGCTTACGTTGAACTTGATGTCCCCTGCGAACAAGAACGGATCCTGCAGCACGATCCCCATATGCTTGCGCAGCGCCTGCTTGGACATCCCTTTGATGTTGCGGCCATCTATCGTAATGGCACCCTCATTGGGCTCGTAGAAGCCGAGCAGCAGGTTCAGGATGGAGCTTTTGCCTGAACCGGTATGCCCGACTAGGGCGATGGTTTCCCCTTTTCGCGCCTCGAACGAGATTCCCTTCAAGACATTTTCCCCTTCTTTATAAGCAAAGGTGACGTTATCGAACTTCACGATGCCCTCTGGGCGGCGAACGTGGTCGGTTTTCTCAACTTCTTGACCTTCCATGTCAAGGATGGTGAATACCTTTTCCGCGGAAACAAAAGCCCGCTGCGCATTCGTCAACTGATCAAAAATCCCGATGATCGGTTGAAAAATCCGCCCCAAATAATCAATAAACGCATAAAACACCCCGAAGGAAATGGCCGTTCCCAAGGATTTTCCACCAAAATACCAGATGACCATTGCCGTAACCAAGCTGCCTACCGTACCTACCACATTTCGAGAAGAAAGGCCGTAAATACGGAACTGCTTCCGCTGGTTCACATAACGATCCATGTTCAGCACTTCGAACTCATCCAGCGTGACCTTCTCCCGGCGAAAAGCCTGAATAATCGGCATCACGACGATCGATTCATTAATCATCGCGTTCATATCGCTGAGCCTAGCGCGCATGATGGTGATGAAGATTTTAGAATATTTGAGATGAATATACATAATCACTACAAAGATCGGCGGCAGCACCAAGCAAAACATCGCAAGATGCCAATCCAATAAGAATAACGCGATGTAAATACCGACGAGTTGCAGCATGCTGACAACGAAGGTGGCCATGAAGCTCATGAACAGATCGCGGACAGCTTCCGTATCATTGGCGATACGAGAAACAACTTGTCCAATCGGCGTGTTATCGAAGTAGCGCAGCGAAATGCGTTGAATGTGTCCCATCAGATCCATCCGCATGTTTTTGATAATTTGCAGGGCGGTGGATTGGAGGATGTACGCTTGTGAATAATTACATAGACCCGCTGTTAGCAGTAAGCCCATATAGAGGCCGAGCAGTTTGAGCACAGGGGCAATTTCTTGTGCACCGGTTGAGAGATGCTGATCGATAATCGTTTTCGTTATATAAGGCCCGCCCAGTTCGGCAGCTACTGAACAGCAAAGAATGAGCAGCGCACCGAGAATTCTGAACTTGTAGACGAGGGCGTAAGAAATCAGTCGTCTGGCCGTAGTCGGTTTAGACAAAATAGTCGTCCTCCTTTCTCAATCTTCGAGACTGGCTTCCATCTGTTGGCGATCCCACTGCTCGCGGTACCAACCGCCGAACTGCATGAGCTCCTCATGGGTGCCCTCTTCAATCACTCTTCCTTCATCAAGGACGAGAATCCAGTTCGCGTGGCTCACGGCAGACAGTCGGTGTGTGGTGATCAGCGTCGTACGACCCGCGCGTTCCTTACGGATGTGCTGGAGAATGCGACTTTCCGTACGTGCATCTACAGCAGAGAGCGAGTCATCTAACAGCAAAATTTCGGAATCAATTAGAAGTGCACGGGCAATCGCTAGACGCTGCTTCTGTCCACCAGACAACATCACGCCGTTCTCACCAACAATTGTTGCTAAACCTTCAGGCATTTGGGCAATATCTTGGGTAAAAGAAGCCATCTCCACGGCGTGCGCAATCTCTTCTGGCGAAGCCGTATGCTTGCCTAAGGCGACATTGTCGCGAATGGATTTCGATAGCAGCAGATGCTCCTGCGGCACGTAGGCGACCCAGCGCTTCATTTGATCCATGGCGATTTGCTCGATCGGTACATCCGAAATGCGCAGCTTGCCTGGCTCGATCGGGTATTGTCGCAAAAGTTGCTTGAGCAGCGTGCTTTTGCCACTGCCGGTACGACCCACAATACCAAGCGTTTGTCCCCGCTCTAGCTGGAAGGAGACATTGACAAGGCTCGGATGATTTGCGATCGGGTAGGTGAACGTCAAATCGTTCATCTCGATACGCTCAGGAACAGCCACTGGGATTGGCTTATCAACATCAACCAGATCGGCTTTCTGCAACAGCGCCTTATCCAAACGATCCGCCGAGGCGCTGCCGCGCTGCAGAACGTTAATAAACTCGCCGAAGGAAATCATCGGCCAGATGAGCATACCGAGGTAGATATTGAAGGAGATCAGCTGTCCAAGCGTGATTTCACCTTGAAACACGAGATACGAGCCGTATCCAATACCGATGGAATAGCTCAAGCCAACGATCAACGAGGTTAACGGTTGGAACAGCGCATTGAGCATCGAAACACGGCGGTTTTTGTTCATGACATCCGACGTAACGTCATCGAACGCCTTCAAATCCTGCGCTTCTTGCACATACGAGCGAATAACGCGAATGCCGGAGATCGACTCCAGCGCATGATCATTCATCACACCGAAGGAGGCTTGTGCCGCAAGGAAGCGCACTCTCACCTTTTTACCTAGCAGATTAATCATCACAGCTAGAAAAGGCAGCGGAATTAACGCCGCAAGCATTAATTTGAAGGAGATCAGCGACACCATCGTAATGATGACGACGGAAGCACCAACAATCGTAGTGACGAGTGTCATTACTCCGTAACCGGAGGTTTGACCGATGGCTAGAATATCATTCGTCGCCAGCGCCATCAACTGTCCCGTTGAGTTGCGTTGGAAAAACGCCGGAGACATTTTGGACAAATGCGCCAGCAATCGCCCTCGAAGCAGCTTCTCCACCAAAGCGGAGTTGCCGAATAGGTTTGTGATCCACAAATAAGCCATCACATACAGGAGCAGCGAAAGTCCAACAAGCAATAAGACCGTATAATGAAGCCCGGAAGCTGTTAAATTTCCAGTACGAATATGGTCAATGATATTCCCTATCATTTTAGGCGGAACGGTTGCAAGTAAATTCACACCGATTAACAGGGAGATCGCGAGCACATAATACTTCCATCTCTCTTTAAAAAACCATCGCAGCTTCATAACAAAAGACAAAATTCCCACCCCTTTTTTCAATTTCCAGTCGTTCACATTGATTCTATAGTTTCAGCCAAGTGAAGTCCACACCTGATCTCTTATAAAATGAAACTTTCAGCTCGTCTGCAACCTTCGCACGAACCCTTGCCTTAGAAAACGCAGAACACCCACCCTATTTTACATACAGGAAGGAAGTCAACGAACTATGGAACCTATGATGAAAAAAACGCTCGCGATCCTCTCCCTATCCAGCATGCTGACAACTGGAGCAGCTTATGCGGCTACGAATGAAGCGGTCGTTCCCGATATGCACGCGATCCAGATTCAGCCTGTAAAGACGGTTTTTGAGGCACCTGTTACTATTGGGGTCAATGGCAGTGCGATAAGCGAGAGTGGTTTTTTGAAAACTAACGGCACTGAGCCGATGATACCCCTACGCGCAGTAACAGAAAGCCTCGGCTTTACCCTCACCTGGCATCCAGAAACCTATTCGATAGATCTGACGAAGGGCAACCTTTTTACAACGGTGAAAACAGGTGAAGATCGCTATACGATTAATAAAATGTTGACTCAGCTCGGCTCGGCACCAGAATTGGTGAACAGCAAGCTGTATGTGCCCGCTTCTTTCGTTACGAAAATTCTTCACGGATCTGTTGTAACTGAAGGCAGTTCCGTTGCGATCTCGATGAAAGAGGAGGTCAAGAAAATGCAATCGACTGGCGTCATTACTTCTATCCGTACGACAGGTGATAACGCAGCGATTCACATTCAAGACACAGGTTTGGGAGGTATCGTTCTTAATGTGAGCCCAGAAACGACGTACCAAATGCTCGATGGTTCCAAATTAAGCCTTGCTGATCTTCACGTTGGTTTGACGATCTCTGCGGAGCATTCCTTGGCGATGACGATGAGCTTGCCACCACAGACCTCCGCGTCCAAAATCACTGTGCTTGACACAACCCTTCATAAGGGTGCGCTAGGTACTGCTGGTATCATTGAAGCTGTGCGCAAAGATGGCAGCCTTCTGGTTAAAGGCGAAGGCCTAACCGAGGATGCGCAGGATGAGATCGTTCTTACAATTGGGGCTGACACAGCCATCGTGGATGGCAAAGGTGACCCTGTAGCGAAATCCGCACTGGTTAAAGGCACGAACGTCATTGGATTCTACAGCCCCGTGATGACGAAAAGCTTGCCGCCTATCAGTAACGCTTGGAAAATCGTTGTTGCCGCTCCGCAAGAGTAGCGTAATTTCGTTAGAAGCAGGCGGAGCATCCTCCATATCCGATGCCGTAATGATGTATTTCATTACTACAGCTGCCGGAAGGCCAAAGACAATCGATTTGAGCAAAGCTCCCGGGCCGTCCTTATGGGACAGCCTGTTTTTGTTTATGACAAAGGAGCACCCGTGATGGATGCACACTGTCCAAATGTTCTGTTTTTTGATACAATAACTGAAAATTCAATCGTATAAGGGGACTCATATGGAATACATTAGCACTCGCGGCAAAGTAGAACCCATCGGCTTTATTGATGCGGTCCTGATGGGATTGGCCAATGACGGCGGTCTACTCGTACCGAAACACATCCCTCAGCTATCCGCTGACACGCTTCAAAGCTGGTCAAAGCTCTCCTACTCAGAGCTAGCCCTTGAAATTTTCTCGTTCTATGTGAACAACGAAATTCCACGCGATGAGCTGAAGCAGCTCGTTGATGAAAGCTATGCAACATTCCGTGATGAGGCTGTCACGCCTGTCAAACGCCTGAACGACGGCACGTACGTGCTCGAATTGTTCCACGGCCCGACGTTTGCTTTCAAGGATATTGCCCTGCAATTCCTTGGCAACCTGTATTCGTACGTTTCACGAAAAACGAATTCCATCATCCACATCCTCGGAGCTACCTCCGGTGATACAGGCGCTTCTGCAATCGAAGGCGTTCGCGGCAAAGAGGGTATTCGCATTTGTATCCTGCATCCGCACCAGAAGGTAAGTCAGGTTCAAGAGCTGCAAATGACGACCGTCAATGATGCGAATGTATTGAATCTTTCCGTAGAAGGTACGTTCGATGATTGCCAACGTATTATCAAAGAACTTTTTGCTGACGTTGAGTTCAAGCATCGCTACCATTTGCGCGCGATTAACTCGATCAACATTGCCCGCATTTTGGCGCAAACCGTCTACTACTTCTACGCTTACTTCCAGTTATCCCAGGAGCAACAGTCAGAGAAGGTGAACTTCTCCGTGCCGACGGGTAACTTTGGGGATATTTTTGCAGGCTTCCTAGCGCAGAAAATGGGACTTCCGATCAACAAGCTCATTCTCGCTACGAATGAAAACAATATTCTTGAGCGCTTCGTGCAAGAAGGCGTGTACCAACCAGGCGAGTTCCGCGGCACATACAGCCCGTCCATGGACATCCAGGTAGCGAGCAACTTCGAGCGCTACTTGTTCTACCTATACGGCGAAGACGCTGGGGCTGTTAACGCGATCATGGAGCAGTTCAAGGCCGAAGGCCGCGTCGTTATCCCTGCCGACAAGCTGAAGGCAGTGCAGGCTGATTTCGCCGCGTACGGCGTGAAGAACGAGGAGTGCCTCGACACGATCAGCGCGTACCACGCGAAATACGATTACCTGCTCGATCCGCACACAGCGTGTGGCGTAGCAGCTGCAGATAAGCTCGCCATTGCTGGCGAGGTAACCGTTGCTCTGTCCACGGCGCATCCGGCGAAGTTCGATGAGTCGATCCGTTTGCGCGGCATTGCTCAGACATATCCGGAGCAAATCCAGGCTCTGTTCGACAAACCACAGTTCCAGAAGGTGGTTGGCGGCTCCAACGACGAGATCAAGGATGAGCTTGTGAAGTTTTTCTAGTAAGGGTTTATGGAGGGGCTTCTGCCCCTTGGTTATGAAACCTTCCTTCCACTTGTGGAGGGAAGGTTTTTTGGTCATTTATAAATCAGTCCTCAGACCGATCCCCGTCCTTCCCCATAGTCGGAAGACACTTGTACCCTGTCATGGTATTCTTAGAGTAATGAATCCACACAGTAGGAGTGAATAGATCCAAGATGAATATGAATCGCAGCGCCTTTCTCGGCCCGATCTTGATTTTGTTAGGTATTTTTATGTTTCTCAAAGGGGGTGCAACGTTCAGTTCTGGCACGATTTTCGAATATTTCTGGCCAACCTTGTTCGTTATCCCTATCGGCGTCTTTTTCCATTGGCTGTACTTCTTCATCCTGCAACGTCGCGGCGTAGGCGTACTCGTTCCAGGAGGCATTCTGCTAACCGCAGGTATCGTCTGCCAAATCTCCACATTATTCGATATTTGGCACCTTATGTGGCCAGGTTTTATGCTAGCAGTTGCCGTCGGCTTATTCGAACTGTATTGGTTCGGCGGACGCAACAAATATTTGCTCATTCCCATTAACATTCTGACGGTGATGTCGCTGCTGTTCTTCGCGATCTTCTCCATCGGCTCCATCTTCGGGACACTCTTTCACAACAATTCGATCATCGCCATCGGGCTCATCATTGTTGGTGGCCTCATGATGATCATGCGGAATCGAGCCTAACGATCGACAAGCTTAACATGCAAAAAGCCGTCCCGCAGTAGCTGCTAAGACGGCTTTTCATTTCATTGAGGCTTATATTTGCCAATTGAGATATTGTCACGCTCATGCACACTCAAAATATGCGAGAGGGACAACTTTCCTCCCTCATTCGTTAACAAGCCAAAACGTGCGTTCAGCCCTGACCAACCCTCTATCCCATCATTGCGATAATCCCCCGAGACATACGACTGGGCAAGTTCTTTATTCGACCAGAACTCGATATGCTTGTTCGGCAGTTCACCAATTTGATCTACTAGAAGCAACAGAAACAGCTTTTGAAAATCCGTGTTTTGTGGCACATCGACATATCCATCCGAAAAAACAACCGTCGTATCCGCATGAGCCCCCAAATTCTCTCCTATGATCTCAGCCTTTAAGCTGTATCTACCGTGAAGGAGTAGGGACACAAAATCACCATATTGCATACGGCTGTCATCCACAGCACGAATTTCAACGGTGTTCATGGGTTCGTTCCAACTCACTTGTGCACCAAGCGCCTCAGCAATAGCCCGCGAAGAGGTCACTGTCGTCCCTTCTTCTGTTACTTGAACTTGGGTATCCAGCAGCTTCCCATTCACCACAACTTGTCTAGCTGTTTGCATGGCTTCTGACGCATAGGCACCTGTCACCGCCATACAGGCAACGCCGCAGATCACACCTAAGATAAACTTTTTCATAAAAAGCGATCACTCTCCCTACTATCCGTAGAAAAGCTAGTTCCGCATTGTGATATGAAATTGGCGGCTCATATTCAATGTATGCAGGCTTTGTCCACATCAGCCCCACCAAATGAGAAAACCTTCTATCAAAGTCCTTCGAGGATGAGCGACCTCGTTTTAAAGGTTGTTTTTATCGCCAATAAGAATTTGTTCTTCCGTGTAACGGAAACTTATAAATTCTTATGTGGACAAAAAACCTGTGGATGACGATCATCCACAGGCCTCTTATTTTAACCCGCCACAACGTTATCCCCTGTGGATTGTTTAATTTGTTTGCTGCGCAGTTGTCCACAAGCCGCATCAATGTCCGTCCCGTGCTCCAAACGCACGCTGCAGGAGATACCTTGCTTCTTGAGCGTGTCATAGAAGGCGCGTACGGATTCCCGCTCGCTCCGCTGATATTGACTGTGCTCATCCACCGGATTGTACGGTATCAAGTTCACATTCGCCAGCTGGCGGATATGCTGAATCAGCTCAGCCAGTTGGAGCGCATGCTCTCTGCCATCGTTCACGTCTTTGAGCAAAATATACTCAAGCGTAATGCGGCGATTGGTTTTCTCCAAATAGTACTCGATCGCTTCCATCAACGTTTCAATTGGGATCGCTTTATTGATTTTCATGATGCGGGTACGAAGCTCATTCGTCGGTGCATGTAAGGAAATCGCTAGATTCACTTTCAGATCGGAGTCCGCAAACTCTTTGATTTTCGGAGCCAGACCACTGGTGGATACTGTAATGTGTCTTGCGGCGATATCCAAGCCCTTCTGATCCTTCACGACGCGGATGAAATCAACCATATTCACGAAGTTGTCGAACGGCTCGCCAATGCCCATCACAACAATATGGCTGACGCGTTCGTCTTTCCCCACCGTGTCCAAATGGAATTGGACCTTCATAATTTGTTCCACGATTTCCGCGGCGGACAAATCACGACTTTTGGCCAATAATCCACTCGCACAGAAGCTGCATCCAATGTTACAGCCGACTTGTGTCGTCACACAGACGGACAAGCCGAATTTATGACGCATTAGAACCGTTTCGATGAGATTGCCGTCCGATAGCTTGAACAGAAACTTCATCGTGCCGTCGGCCGATTCCTGTCTTGTATGTTCATTCAAGGTTTGGATCGCAAAATGCTCGCTTAACGTTGCCAAGCAATCTTCTTTCACATCGGTCATTTCCGCAAACGAGGCCACACGCTTACGATACAGCCAATCCCATACTTGCAGGGCGCGCGACTTTTTGTAGCCTTTTTCAGCGAGCCACGCGACTAATTGATCAAAAGTTAATCCATAAATGGATGATGTATTCATTCCGTTATCCTCTTTTCGAGACTATCACGTGCAGTCCAATTCTTCTAAGCAGCCGTAGCATACAATCTATCTAGTTAGTATTGTGCCAAAAATCCTCACTGAACACAAGGGAAGAGCTCTATTTCCACAAAAGAAAAGGCACCTCCCGAATTGAACTGTAACCCGTTTCGTAGACATTTTAATAAAAAGAACTAAGCAGCAAGGAGATGGTCCCTGAACTGGTCAGGGGTCATCTTTTTTAATGTCCACTGATATCTTGAT
>NZ_JCAUAN010000033.1:0-70283 GCF_059691975.1 Paenibacillus sp. J22FR5
TATCGTTACCTTTACGTGTTCAAGACTCGATTCCGGGTAGGGCGGCTTTTCCCTTTGCCCGGGTGGGAATTACACCCACTGAAAGCACCCAGCTTACCTAGGCGCACCGAAATACCTCTCCAAGTCCATGTCCACCACATACTTGTACCCTGCCGCTACATTGCTTTGACTTTTCCTCATGGCATCGTGTGCACTTCGCCTCGGACGGAAGCCAAAACTGTTCTCTGAGAACTGTTTCTCATAGATCGGCATGAGCACCTGTGCTATTGCTTGTTGAACGACTCGGTCAACGACGGTTGGAATTCCCAGGTTTCTTTTCTTTCCGTTCTCCTTCGGTATTTCTACCCTTCGAACGGGACTCGGACGATATGTTCCGTCCAGAATCGATTGCCTGAGGGGTTCTCCGTTTTCTTTGAGATATTGTAGAAGTTCATCTACTTTCATCCCGTCAATCCCGTGAGCGCCTTTGTTCGCTTTGACCTTCTTGAACGCTTGGTTCATGTTGTCTCTGCCCACAATTTCCTCAAGCATTCCATTCCTCGACTTGCTTGCGTTGGTGTCGCCCGTTTCAGCTATCCTCTCAGGATCGTGCTCTCCCGCATATCCTTCGTGTTCCGCACTATCTTTCCGCATGGAGTCTTCCTTTGGAAGTTGGCTGCACTTTATTCCTGTATTGGTAACTTTCATTGACTAACACCTCCTAAGGTTCGGCCCTTCCTCGATGTTGTCGACTTCAACGAGTACTATGGCTTCTGCTGACTTCTCATGATAAATCTTATTTCAACCGTGGTTCGAAATTTATCTCTACACGTCCATGAGATCTCCCACGGTAAGACGATTCACTTTCCTTCCATGCACCCGCATCATTTACATTGGTATGTCTGTGTAGTTGATTGGACTTCGTCTTGTTTAGCAGACTCATCCCATGTCCAATGCCTGATGATATTCGTGTTCCTCGGGTCGGAATTTTGCCTCCAGCTTCCTTCAGATTCCATCTCACGATGGACACCCTTGCTCTTGGCTAGTGGTTGGTAACTACAAACCCCCACAGTGGACTTTCACCACCTAGTTAATCGCCATGCGTGGCACACTAAAAAAGTGGGTGTTCACAAAAGTGAACACCCACTAACGAACTTTATTTTCCACTAACGATCTTTATTTTCCTTGATCACCACTAATGATCTTTATTTTCCTTAATTAATGAAGATCATCACACGATTTTCACCTGACTTTTTCGTATGATACATTTATGCATCAAGAATAAACCCGCGCAATTTGAACGGGTTTAAAGTGTAATATCAATTTTGATGTTTAAATTTCACTAATGCATTCCGTACTCAATGCACCAGCCGTCCATCCCTAAACCGCACAACCCGCTTCGCCTGCTCCGCAACCTGCCGATCATGTGTAATCACAATAATCGTCCGTCCCTGCTCATTTAGTCGCCTGAAAATATCCATAATCTCCACGCCTGTCTTCGAATCCAACGCCCCAGTAGGCTCATCCGCTAAAATAATCGGCGGATCACCAGCCAGCGTCCTTGCAATCGCCACACGTTGCTGCTGCCCGCCAGACAGCTCCGAAGGGAAATGCTTCCGACGATCCAGCAGATCAACCGCTTCCAACGCCTGTAAGACCAGCGGCTCCCGCTGTTTTCTTGACAATCCCCGATAAATCAACGGTAACTCCACATTCTCATAAGCACTTAACCTTGGCAACAGGTTGAAACTCTGAAAAACAAAGCCGATCTTCTGATTCCGAATCTCGGCCAGTTGCGAATCCTTCATGCCGTGAATCTGCTTCCCATCGAGCACATACAGACCTTCATCCGAAACGTCCAAACAGCCGATGATATTCATCAGCGTGGACTTTCCGGAGCCCGATGGCCCCATGATAGCGACAAACTCCCCCTGCACGATGTCTAATGAAATGTCGTCTAGGGCGCGGATTGTCTCCCCGCCCATGTAATAAAATTTGCTAACATGCTCAATTTGAATTAAGGCTGTCATTGTCTTCGCCCCCCATTATTTGAAGCCAAATAAATGAAGAATACGATTCAATTCTTTTACCTTCTCTTACCGCTTCGCCTTATAAAATTCATGATAAAGCTTCATCAACGCCCGTTTCTCAATACGCGACACATACGAACGCGAAATACCCAGCTCTTTCGCAATCTCCCTCTGCGTCCGCTCTTCGCCGCCAAGCTCCAAACCAAACCGACCAACGACAACTTCCTTCTCCCGATCGTCTAAAATTTCCAAATTTCTGTAAATCTTCGACTTCTCAATCTTCAGCTGAACCGCATCCACCACATCGTCCGCCTCGCTGCCGAGAATGTCGATGAGCGTAATTTCGTTCCCCTCTTTGTCCGTTCCAATGGGATCATGCAAGGACACATCTTTCCGCGTTTTCTTTAAGGAGCGCAGATGCATCAGAATCTCATTCTCGATACATCGTGCCGCAAAAGTCGCCAGCTTTGTCCCTTTGTTTGGGGAGAAGGATTCGATAGCTTTGATCAAGCCGATCGTCCCTATCGATATCAAATCTTCCAAATCTTCTCCTGTATTGTCGAATTTTTTGAGGTTGTGGACACAAAGCAACGTAAATCCTGTTCACAATGCCCAGCAGCTCTTTCGATGTTGGAAGAACGGGGCTTACATATCGCTCATACAACGATCATGCGATGGGTTCATGAGTTTGAACCGGAAAAGACAAGCGAATTTGTCCCTATTTGAAGTCGAATAATGATTCCTTTCGGGCGCTTCACCACACAATCAATCGGAAAGGGCAGGTCGAATGTAACTACCATTCGTCTGCCCTCTCTGCAGTTGAATTCATTAATAAATTTTTCGCTGTGGAACAGGAACGATTTGCGCTTGCAGCGCCCCCGATCGAATTACCACCTCAGCAGTCATCCCCCCCTTCACCATCGCTATGCAGCGAATTGTTCCTGGCGTTCTGGTTGCCTGAATATACACTGCGCCTCTACCAGCTTCCAAGCTGAAGGGATTCTCACCAATCAATCTCGCTGGACCCTCGATATGGAATGAAACCGCATGATGAGCAAGTTGCAGCGTCTGACCCTTGCTGTCCTGCAAAGCAATTACCACTCGGGTGCAATCTGCACCGTCTGCGATAAGCTCAAGAACATTCGCCTGCAGGACCAAGTGATGTGGAATACCCACCGGAAACAGCTCATGTTCGGCTACTACGGCACCGCCGATTTTGCCAACAACCTTGAGACTCATTAGCAGACTCGAACCCCACTCCCACCAACTGCAGCCTGTGAACATAATCGGCGGATGGGGCAAGCTAGGGTAATTCACATAGTCAGGGCGCTCTGAGGCAATCTTAACCCCATTAATAAATAAGTCCGCTTCTTCACAATTCGTGAAAACAGGAACGACATCCCGAAAATCCTCATTAAAGGACGGGATCAAATAACGGGCAATAAACAAGACAGGCTGCTTGTTAGGCTCCTGCTGACTGCGGTAAAAATGTCCAGCAAACTTCGGCAATCGGAAAATATCACAGACGCCATGATAGCAAATCCGATCGCCGGAGCCGAAATCCTGATGCGTATTATAGTCGAACGCGCACCAACCAGCTGCCCCCGCAACATGAGGCACGCCATATTGCCCATTCTGAATATGAGCATGACCTAGGGCATGCTTGATTTGCCGTTCCACACTGTCATACGACTTCGTCGGATACATATGCCCCATATATTCGGTAATGAGATAAGGCGAATGGTTTGGCTGCAGGATCTTCCCTTCCCGATTGCGCGTGAAATCGTTGTACGTAAACACATCTTCCAGAAACTCGCTGCCATGTATGGCGCGCACGCCACCGGTAGCCCTTGATGGATCCAACTTGTGAGCAAGCGCATTCGTCCGCAAATAGAACTCGGTGTCGTCCTCAGACTCATTGATACGAACGCCCCACAAGAAGATCGAAGGGTGATTGCGATCACGCACGATCATTTCTTCTAGCTGATACAGCGCCTTGTTCTTCCAATCCGCATCGCCAATATATTGCCAGCCTGGCAGTTCCTCGAAGACGAGCAAGCCAATCTCATCACAGCGATCGAGGAACGAGGGATCCGCTGGATAATGAGAGGAGTGAACAAAATTCAGTCCTAACTCCTCTTTTAAAATATCCGCGTCTTTACGCTGTCCCCTCTCACACATGGCTCCGCCCAAATAGGGGAACATCGGTTCTGGTGCAAGGATTTAAAAAAGTTTGCAGTTACCCGACAAACTATACTTTGTCTATGCCACTAAACCAAATATCTTATTTAGCCATTCAACAGCAGTGAGGACAGTCGAATTATCATCGGCCTGCCCTTTCCTTATCATATGTAATGCCTCAATTCCCTTTAGCGTCTGATCCGCTGTAAGAAACGATTTGAAACCGAGATTTGGTTTTGTGATTTTCTTTATGAACCGGTGATCTTGCTCCACAATGTTGTTTAGATACTTTGTCTGTCTAATCAAGGTTTCTTTTGCTAAGGATTTCTCATTTATTAATTCTTGAATGGCAGGTGGATAGGCTGGATTTTTATCCAAGGTGATTACACGTGGGATTTGAGTATGTGGAGAGGACAAAGCCTTTGTAAAGAAGCGCTTAGCTGCCTGCATATCCCGATTTTCAGATAACATAAAATCAATGGTTTTTCCCATAGAATCAACGGCTCTGTATAAATACTTCCACTGACCTTTAACTTTGATGTAGGTTTCGTCAGTCCTCCACGAGTCGTTTGTAGGCTTCAAAAAAGGGCGGATTCGTTTGTCAATTTCGGGTCCAAATTCATGCACTCATCTCATGATCGTCGTATGGGAAATCCTTAATCCTCGATCACTCATCATTTCAACTATATCTCGATAACTTAAACTATATTTCAAATACCATCTCACCGTTAGTAAAATGATTGCAGATTCATATTGCTTCCATATAAATATATCCAATTTCGTTTCCAAAGCAAGTTGCTCCATCCCATGACTTCAATATCAATTACGTTATCATGAATTAGAGCTTTGCACCACAACCTCCCGAATAAATAGCTTTATCTCGCATCATTTCACATCAAAAAGCTCTACGAATTATCGTAAGGCTAACATTCAGTTACTATACACTCCATCACAATTTATTGCACTAATTTCCCATCCCGGAACCTAACAATCCGCTTCGCCTGCTCCGCAACCTGTCGGTCATGCGTAATCACAATAATCGTCCTGCCCTGCTCATTCAACCGTCTGAATATATCCATGATCTCAACACCGGTCTTCGAGTCCAGCGCCCCCGTTGGTTCATCCGCCAAAATAATTGGAGGATCACCCGCTAATGTTCGCGCAATCGCAACACGTTGCTGCTGCCCACCGGAAAGTTCGGAAGGGAAGTGCTTTCTGCGATCCAGCAAATCCACCGCCTCCAACGCTTGCAAGACAAGCGGCTCTCGCTGCTTTCTCGTCATACCGCGATAAATCAATGGCAATTCCACGTTCTCATATGCACTTAATCTCGGCAACAAGTTAAAGCTCTGAAAAACAAATCCGATCTTCCGATTCCGAATCTCGGCCAGCTGTGAATCCTTGAGGGAGTGTATCTGCTTCCCATCTAGGACATACAAGCCTTCGTCTGATACATCCAAACAACCGATGATGTTCATCAACGTGGACTTGCCAGAACCCGATGGTCCCATAATTGCGACAAATTCGCCCTGCGCGATATCCAGCGAAATGTCATCCAACGCCCGAATGGTTTCGCCACCCATATAGTAAAATTTACTAACATTCTCAATTTGGATTAAGGCTGTCATTTTCTTCGCCCCCCACTATTCGATGCCAAATAAATGAAGTCTGCGATTCATCAACTCGTCGACCTTACCGCTTCGCCTTATAAAACTCATGATAGAGCTTCATGAGCGCTCGCTTCTCAATCCGCGACACATACGACCGCGAAATCCCCAGCTCCTTCGCAATCTCCCGCTGCGTCCGCTCCTCCCCGCCGAGCTCCAGCCCAAACCGGCCAACGACGACTTCCTTCTCCCGATCGTCCAATATTTCCAAATTCCGATAGATTTTGCTCTTCTCGATTTTCAACTGCACCGCATCCACCACATCGTCCGCCTCGCTGCCGAGAATGTCGATCAACGTAATCTCGTTCCCCTCTTTATCCGTCCCAATTGGGTCATGCAAGGACACATCTTTCCGCGTTTTCTTCAAGGAGCGCAGATGCATCAGGATCTCATTTTCAATACAACGTGCAGCAAAAGTCGCCAGCTTTGTCCCTTTGTTTGGGGAGAAGGATTCGATAGCTTTGATCAGGCCGATCGTCCCTATCGAAATTAAATCTTCTAGATCTTCTCCTGTATTGTCGAATTTTTTGAGGTTGTGAACACGAAGCAACGTAAATTTCCTTGGAAAATTCATATTGACCGACTTACAATAATTAAGAGAGGCATTCCTGAACGAGAAATTGAAGTCCCAGGCTGCCGCTTTATGTTTTTAGTGAAAATTTCATCCTCAGACTTCTGTAATGTCACCACCGTCAACGTCTTGCCTTCGTTCCAAGACTTTAAAGTAGCTATTTTAAAACTCTAGAAAAAATGGATTCTATTAAGACAGTGATCGTTAATCTTGTATAGCATCCTCCTCCCGGATGCCAAAAATAATAAGCGTTCACCTTAAATAGTGAACGCCTAAATACTTCAAAATTTTATTGTCTTCCAACTTATTCTATTAGTAGATACCAGTGTAAGAAACCGGAAAACTCAAGGGTTTGCTGGTTTTTTCGTAAAAATAACTTATAAATAATGTGTTGAAGTGGACTCTTTGATCAAAAAGGCTGAATTACAAATAAATTTGTAAGTTCAATCCCTTTTACTTGGACCAGCAGTAATAATTTCTTTTTCCATATCGGAAAATTTCTCGAAGTTGCGAGTAAACCGTTCAGCCAACTCCCAAGCAGCCTTCTCATACGCTTTTTGATCCTGCCAAGTATGACGGGGAACAAGAACATTGCTTGGAACACCCTCTACGAAATCGGGACAGAGCACACCAAAGATCGGATCGGCAGTAAACGTCGCTTGCTCGATACTTCCATTCAAAGCAGCAGTTACCATCGCACGGGTGAAAGTTAAGTTCATCCTCTTTCCTAAACCGTAGGGACCGCCGGTCCACCCTGTATTAACCAAATAAACTTTAACTTGGTGCTCCTCAATTTTATTTCCCAATTGCCTTGCGTACACAGTTGGATGGAGCGGAAGGAAAGGCGCCCCAAAGCAAGTGGAAAATGTCGCCTCCGGTTCCGTTACTCCTCTTTCGGTACCTGCCAGCTTCGATGTATATCCTGACAAAAAGTGATACATCGCCTGTTCCTTCGTCAGCTTCGAAATAGGAGGCAGCACGCCGAAAGCATCAGCTGTTAGGAAAATGATGACGTTCGGATGACCCGCCTTCCCTGGGATGACTGCACCAGGAATTAAATCGATTGGATAAGCAGCTCGCGTATTTTCTGTCGTCCGAGTATCGTTATAATCCGCTCTGCCTGTCTCTGGATCCAGAACGACATTTTCTAAAACCGAACCATAACGAATAGCCTGCCAAATTTGAGGTTCCTTTTCTTCGGAGAGATTGGCACACTTGGCATAACATCCGCCTTCAAAGTTATAGACCCCTTGATCGGTCCAACCATGTTCATCGTCCCCAATCAAGCGGCGGTTTGTATCAGCGGAAAGCGTCGTTTTTCCTGTTCCGGATAACCCGAAGAATAAAGCAACATCGTCTTTCTCGCCCACATTAGCTGAACAATGCATCGGAAAAATGTCCCGGAAAGGGAGCAAATAATTCAGAACGCTAAAAATCGATTTTTTCATCTCTCCTGCATACTCAGTCCCTCCGATGAGAACCAATTTCCTTTCAAAGGAAAGGCAGATAAACGTCTCAGAGCGTGTTCCATCCACTTCCGGATCAGCTTTTAAGCCCGGCAGTGCGATCACGGTGAACTCCGCACTATGGGTTTGCAATTCTTCCTGTGTCGGACGAACAAAAAGCTGCCGTACAAATAAATTATGCCACGCATATTCATTCACGATGCGAATGGGTAACCTATACTCCGAATCCGCTCCGGCATAGCCATCGAATACGAACAAATCCTTATCCGACATATAGTCTTGCGCTTTTTGGTAGAGCCGCTCGAACTGAAGCTGTGAGATGGGTTGATTCACAGCCCCCCAATCTATGTGATCCATGACGGAAGGCTCTTGGACAATGAACTTGTCTTTGGGGGAACGTCCGGTATATTTTCCTGTGTTTACTTGTAAGGCTCCTGAGGAAGCAAGAACCCCTTCCTTCCGTTGTAATGCAATTTCGACCAGCTGAGATACAGGCAAATTGTTACTTACCATACCTATTTGTAACTGCTGCAACTTGGCTTCCATCCTCACCAATTCCCTTCGTTGTGTTATCCAAACATTACAGCTCTTTGTAGTTCGAGTCATAAGTAGTCATGCCTAATTGGATCCGAATGAGTCCCGTGAACAGCGATCGTTGCACATTCTACTCATCCTTCTAACTAAGACAATTCACCGGTCTTGAAGCGATTCATTGAAAATAACGAAATGTCATGCTCGCTTCTGCCAGTCGTAATAAGCTGGCATAAGATTTCGCCGACTACACTGCTGAATTTAAACCCGTGTCCGGAAAATCCAGCAGCAAAGGCGATATGCGGATACTCTGGATGTGCATCTATAATGAAATTTTCATCGGGAGTGAGTGTATACGTGCAGGTTTTTCCTTTGAGCAATTTCGTATTGGCGAGAGGCATAAACCGGTTTAAAAACATCCTTACGTCTTCTTCATCCTCCTGAAATACCCCAAACTCGGGAATGGCTTCATCCGGATTGATCCGAAGTCCCCCATCATGTCGTCCTACCTTAAGACCAGTGCCTTCCATGCTGGGAAAACCGTAATAATGTCCCAAGGAGGTTTCGAACGTAAACGCCGGAAATCGTTCCTCTCCGAATAAAAAGTCATCTGCTTCAAACCAGGCAAACGTTTTTCTTTTCGTTACAAGTGGAGGATGAATATTCATCAGAGAAAGCAGCTTGGAAGACCAAGCCCCTGCTGTAACGATTAGGGCGCGTCCTTGATAACTTTCATCGGCGGTTTGGATCTTCACCCCGGCTGAATCGATTGACAACCCCCGTACAGATGTATTTGTTACGATGTTAACTTGATGAAGCTCTAACTGCTCCCGATAAGCACGAATGCATTCCTCGCTCTTAAGCACACCTGATTCCGATTCGAAGCAGCCCACATAGTCTTCTGGGAGCGAAATCCCAGGCCATATCGTATGAATTTTACTGGAATCCACTGTTTGTAGCGGTAGTGAATAGGCTTCCGAGCTAGAAACAACTTGTTGTAAAAAGGTAGAATCACGAGTGCCTACATTCAGTACTCCGGTTTGGTAGAACAGTTTTCTACCCGACTCACGCTCCAGATCGAACCAAAGCTTTTGGGCTCTGAGGGCTAACGGGACATAGCTCGTCCCTTCTCCATAGGCATGCCGGATAATACGGGTGTCACCATGATGAGCCCCACGATCGTGCGGAGGGTTAAATGAATCCAATAGCAAAACGCTTTTCCCTGCAAGAGTCAAATAATAGCCTGCAGCCATCCCCATCGAACCGGCACCTACAATGATTACGTCATAGTTCATCCTTTCATCACTTCCTCCGAAAAAATTCAACTTGCAATACTGGCTCGAATGACATATGCTTCCGATTCATTACCAATATGGCTAATTCTAATATTCACCTTGTCCAATGAAGCTCGGCATGAGAATACGCAGAAGTCTCCTTTCTCTAACCAGAAACACTGAACTTCATTTATATGAACGCTTACTCGGCCGTCTGTACAATAAAAAGCTTCTGTCACTAATGGAAATTCCACATTATCCGTTTGACAATTGATCTCATGAGAACTTCCTTCTTTGATAAAAAAAGCTTCTAATTCTCCCCGGCATCCCGCCGCTGTGATGAGATTGAAGTCTGTTGCTTTCCCCATACTCCGGGTGACCCATCCTCCGCTGAAGCTCTCCTGCTCGTAGGGCTTTAACCGTACCTGATTTGATCCTTCATATTCGAGAATCACCTCTCCCTCTACAATCATAAGCTTTCTCCAAAACTCAGGAAGGCATGTAAACAATGACTGCTCATCTTCAATGCTGGCCGTGCTGATTCTCCATAGAAAATTTCGTTTATTATACTCCGCGTGCTCAGGATATATAGCTAGCTGCGTTGTCGTTCCACCTGACCAAGCGGACGTTATTTGCATTTGCTTTTTAATGACTTTGATCGAATAAGACATGTAAGTATCTCCTTGAATTTATTCTCTGACTAATGAAAAAAAGGACCTTGAAATACCAAGTCCCACGTAGAAGTCTGAACAACGCCTATACTTTCTCTGTCATATCAGCGTACCAAGAAAAATACGAGCCTACCGCATCGTTTTTGCGGATCAGTTTCTTTGTTCTATCCTTAACCTCCTCCGCATTCACGTATACGCTTGCGCACCCCGTATCCATGGCTGCTTGAGCAACGGCAGCAGCCACATTCGGTGCAATCATCGGCTCAAACGAATGTGGAATCACATAGTCCCGATTCAACTTATGAGCAGGAACCAAACCGGCAATGGCGTGCACAGCGGCTAATTTCATTGCCTCATTAATCTCACTGGCACGTACATCCAGGACGCCGCGAAAAATGCCCGGGAACGCTAATACGTTGTTGATTTGGTTAGGGAAATCGGAGCGACCTGTGCCCACGATCGCAGCTCCGGCGGCTTTCGCTTCCTCCGGCATAATCTCTGGCACCGGGTTCGCTAATGCAAATATGATGGAATCGCGATTCATGGAGCTGACCATTTCTTTCGTCAGCGCGCCAGCCGCAGAAACACCAATGAAAACATCGGCGCCTCTCACCGCATCAGCGAGCTTACCTGTTAGATTATCTTTATTCGTCATCAGTGCTATTTCCAGCTTGAATGGATTCATGCCTTCTTGTCTTGCTTCATGGATAATCCCCTTCGTATCGCATACGATGATATCCTTAGCACCCATATGGCCCAGAAGCTTCATGACCGCTATGCCTGCTGCACCTGCCCCATTAATAACCACACGAATTTGGTCCATCGTTTTGCCGACTAATTGGAGAGCATTGATTAATCCCGCCGTAATGACAATAGCTGTACCATGCTGGTCATCATGGAAAACAGGAATAGCGCATTCCTTTTTCAATCTCTCTTCAATTTCAAAACAATCCGGGGCTGCGATGTCTTCTAAATTAATTCCGCCGAATGAAGGTGAAAGCTGCTTGACCGTCTCAATAACTTTCTCTTTATCCTTGGTATCTAAACAGATCGGAATCGCATCGACGCCGGCAAATACTTTGAAAAGCAAAGCTTTTCCTTCCATCACCGGCAAAGCTGCATGCGGACCGATATTTCCCAAACCGAGCACAGCCGTTCCATTCGTAACGACGGCAACCAGGTTTCCTTTCATCGTATAATCATATACTTTATCTTCTTCAATAAAAATTTCTTTACAAGGCTCTGCAACTCCCGGAGAGTAAGCAAGGCTCAAATCACGGACAGTGCCTACCGGAACCTTGGCAATAACCTCAAGCTTTCCGGTATACTTTTTATGCATGTGAAGAGCATCTTCACGTAAATTGTTCATGATTCATCACCTTCCAAGACATTTTGATCAGAGCATACATTAGATCCAGCCGCGCCATTTTATGGCTTCGACCATCCGCTTTAAACCAACAATATAGGCCGCCAATCTCATGTCAACTTGCTTCTCCAAGGATAACTGATAGACGTTGTAAAACGATTTTTTCAATATTAGTTGAAGCTTTTCACTTACTTCTTCTTCATTCCAATAATATCCTTGATTGTTTTGGACCCATTCAAAGTAAGATACAATTACCCCGCCCGAGCTGGCAAGCACGTCTGGAACGATCAAAACGCCTTTATTGGTCAAAATTTCAGTAGCCTTCAAAGTCGTCGGTCCGTTGGCCGCTTCCACCAAAATCTTCGCCTTTATGTCATGCGCATTGTCTTCTGTGATCTGGTTTTCAATCGCAGCCGGCACTAAGATATCACAATCTTGGATTAACAGCTCTTGGTTCGAGATCGCATTCGGGAACAAATTCGTCACCGTTCCGAAAGAATCCCGTCGATCTAATAAATACTGCACGTCCAAGCCTTCAGGATCGTAAAGAGCCCCTTGAGCATCCGAAATGCCTACCACTTTAGCTCCAGCCTCGTGAAGGAATTGAGCAAGAAAGCTGCCTGCATTGCCAAAGCCTTGGATAATGACTCGCGCGCCCTCAATCGGAATCCCTGCGACATGAGCCGCTTCTCTTAGCAACAGCACCACGCCCATGGCGGTAGACGATTCTCTTCCAATCGATCCGCCCAAGACGAGCGGCTTGCCGGTAATAAAACCTGGCGAATCGAATTCCCGAATCCGGCTGTATTCATCCATCATCCACGCCATGATTTGTGAATTCGTGAACACGTCCGGCGCCGGAATATCCTTGGTCGGCCCGACAAGTTGGCTGATTGCCCTTACGTAACCACGGCTTAATCGTTCCAGCTCGCCGAAGGATAGCGTGCGCGGATCGCACTGGATCCCGCCTTTGCCTCCGCCATAAGGTAGATCCGCAATACCGCATTTAATGGTCATCCACATGGAAAGAGCCTTCACTTCGTCTTCGGTGACCCCAGGATGAAAGCGAATCCCACCCTTGGTCGGTCCGACCGCATCATTATGCTGCGCACGGTACCCTGTGAAGACCTTTACCGAACCGTCGTCCATTTTCACAGGAATGCGTACGGTTAACAACCGAAGCGGTTCCTTTAGCAATTCATATAAGGATTCCGCGCATCCCATTTTATCGAGAGCAGCTTGGATTACAAGCTGCGTTCTACTCAAAACATTCAAGCTTTCCGCTTGCAAAGGCTTCTCTTTTACTTCCGTCGGAGCTTCCATGATGATCCCCCTCGAGTCTTCGTACAGAATGTAACCATTTAATGAATCCGTTTGCCATCCGAAACTACCATTTTGCCTTGCTTGAATACGGAATGAACATGGTTGATCCCAAAGTGATAAGGCAGATAGGCCAAGTTATCCGCATTGAAAATAACCAAATCCGCCTGTTTGCCCGCTTCCAAACTGCCTATTTTATCCGCTTTTCCGATCGCGTGAGCCGCATTAATAGTCACTCCCGTCAGAACTTCCTCCGGCGACATCCCTAAGTTCAGACAGCCCAGTGTCATGACAAGCTGTATGGATTCCGTTGGCGAACTTCCCGGATTATAATCCGTGGACAATGCTACAGGGAGTCCTATTTCAATCATCCTACGCGCACGGGCGTGATGCTTCAGCCTTAAATTAAAGGAGGTAGCTGGCAGACAGACAGCAATGACGCCAGCGCGCTGCATCGCTTCTAATCCTTCATCTGATGCGGCAATCAAATGTTCGGCAGATGTGCAACCCAGTTTCCCGGCTAGCTGCGCGCCGCCCATCGGCTCGATTTCGTCCGCATGAATTTTCAATCCGAAGCCCATCACTTTTGCCTCCAACAGGATTTGCTCCGATTCTTCTACGGAAAATACGCCGTGCTCACAAAACACATCGCAAAATTCAGCAAGTCCCTGACGTTTCACTTCGGGGAGCATTTCTTCAATGATAAGCTGAACGAATTCTTGTGACCGGCCCTTATATTCTTCCGGCACCATATGAGCACCCATGAACGTAGACACCAGATCAACCGGATGTTCCTGATTTAGTTTGCGAGTGACCCGCAGCTGCTTAAGCTCATCCTCCAGAGTTAGACCATATCCGCTCTTGGCTTCTGCTGTGGTAACCCCATATGAAAGCATCGTATCCAAGCTTTTTTTAGCCTTTACGTACAGCTCTTCTTCCGAAGCCTGACGGGTTGAACGGACTGTGCTGAGAATCCCGCCGCCTTGAGCTAAAATTTCTAAATAAGAAGCTCCCTTCAGCTTTAAGGCTAATTCATTCTCACGGGAGCCGCCGTGAACCAAATGCGTATGAGGGTCAATAAGTCCAGGGGTAACAAGCTTACCCTCTGCATCATATTTATGAGTTACCGGCCGTTCACCGATTTGAGCCAAAACAACTTCTTCCGTTCCAACTGCAACAATGATACCGTCTGTGATTGCCACAGCTCCCCTGCGAACCGCCGCAACCTCTGACATTTCATCGCCTCGGCGCGGTTCCTGAGTTCCTTGCATCGTGATCAGCGTACCAATGTTATGGATCAGCAGGTCAATCCGATTGTTCTCCATCGTTTCTCCCCCTCGAAATACAGCAAGCCCGATCGGGCTTGCTGCGAGTTATCTTCATTCTTTTGTATATTCAGAAACTTTAGATACCCATCATCGGTACGCGAACGCCGCGTTCCTTCGCCGTTTGAATGGCAATGTCATAGCCGGCATCGGCGTGACGGATGACGCCCATTCCAGGGTCCGTGTTCAAGACGCGCGCTAATCTTTCATCCGCTTCTTTGGAACCGTCCGCAACGACAACCATACCTGCGTGCAGGGAGTAACCCATGCCTACGCCGCCGCCATGATGGACGGAAACCCAGCTCGCACCGGATGCTGTATTCACAAGCGCATTCAAGATGGCCCAGTCGCCAACTACATCGCTGCCGTCCTTCATGGACTCGGTTTCACGGTTAGGCGAAGCTACGGAACCGCAATCCAGGTGATCACGTCCGATAACGATCGGCGCGGATAATTCTCCATTGCGTACCATTTCGTTAATCGCCAGACCCATCTTAGCACGTTCTCCGTAACCCAACCAGCAAATACGAGCAGGCAAACCTTGAAACGCGACTTTTTCTCTGGCCAATTCGATCCATTTACGCAGATGCGCATTTTCTGGGAATAGCTTCAAAGCAAGCTCATCCGTTTTATAAATATCCTCTGGATTACCAGACAATGCTGCCCAACGGAACGGTCCCTTCCCTTCGCAGAAGAGCGGACGAATGTAAGCCGGAACAAATCCAGGGAAATTAAAGGCATCCTTAACCCCTTCATCAAGAGCCACTTGACGGATATTGTTGCCGTAATCAAATACAGTTGACCCAAGTTTTTGAAGATCAAGCATCGCCTGCACATGGGCAGCCATCGACTTTTTGGAAAGCTTCACATACTGCGTCGGATCGTTTTTACGCAAGTCAGCCGCAGCTTCCAATGAATAGCCGACCGGCACATAGCCGTTAAGCGGATCGTGAGCCGAGGTTTGATCGGTAACGAAATCAGGCACAATTCCTCGATTTACAAATTCCGCGAACACCTCTGCTGCGTTTCCTACTAGCCCAATAGCGAGCGCTTTGCCCTCAGCTTTCGCTTCGTTCGCAAGCTTCAACGCTTCATCCAGATCGTAAACCATGACGTCGCAATAACGCGTATCAATTCTTCGTTGAATACGAGTTGGATCTACGTCTACTCCGATAACTACGCCATCGTTCATCGTCACAGCGAGAGGTTGAGCGCCACCCATACCGCCAAGTCCAGCCGTTAATGTCAGGGTACCTCTTAAAGTGCCTCCCGAATGCTGTCTAGCTGCCTCAGCGAAGGTCTCATATGTTCCTTGTAAAATGCCTTGCGTTCCGATATAAATCCAGCTGCCAGCTGTCATTTGACCATACATCATAAGTCCCTGTTTATCGAGTTCATGGAAAGTCTCCCAATTGGCATAGGCCGGAACAATAACCGAGTTGGAGATGAGAACCCGCGGCGCATGAGAATGCGTTCTGAACACCCCAACCGGTTTCCCGGATTGTACTAGCAGCGTTTCATCCGCCTCCAAATTCGTTAAACATTCTACGATCTTGTCATAAGATTCCCAATTCCGTGCAGCCTTGCCGATTCCGCCATAGACGACGAGATCTTCCGGACGTTCTGCTACATCAGGGTCTAGATTATTCATCAACATACGCAGGACAGCTTCCTGCTGCCAGCCTTTTGCCGTTAACTTCGTTCCGTGTGCTGCTCGAATAGTACGTTTAATTGTTTGTTCCATGAATAGTCACTCCTCTATGTTGTGTTCAATTTAATTTCGTTTCAAATATCCCGTCAAGAAAGTTAAGATGACATGCAATGCGGTCCTAACCGTCGCTCTGCGGGGATCTTGCATGGGATCTACACAAACAATATCAAAGCCTCGTACCTTAGGATGCTGTCCTAATAAGAATACGGCTTCCAACAACTGCCAAGATGTCATGCCGGCTGGAACGAGCGCTGGCACGCCAGGTGCATAAGCTTGATCCAGTACATCCATGTCAACGGTTACATAAATAGCATCCGTCCCGTCAGCAGCAACCTCCAGCGCCTTTTCTACCAAAGCGTCGATTCCTTCTTTGGCAACCTGACGCGCCGTATATTGGGTAATTCCTTGCGCCATGGCATATTCATGATATTCTCTTGAATTGGCGAAGCTGTGAAGTCCGATTTGCGCAATATGGCGGCCTTCAACCGTCCCCGATTCAATCAACCCGCGGATTGGCGTTCCATTGGAAGGACCTCCGTCCTCCAGATTCCGGACATCCATGTGGGAGTCAAGCTGAACGATGCCTACCTTTCCACCGACATGGTGCTTAAACGCTTTCACAGAGGGGCAAGTAATGGAATGATCGCCGCCAGCAATAATCGGGAACAAATGAGGCATTGCTGCATAAATGTTCTTCATCCCTTGTTCGATATTGGCATGACAGCGCAGCAGATCCGTCACATGCATCTGAATATCACCAAGATCACGTGCTTGTAATTCCTGCAAATCGACACCGTGGTCGATACTGTACGTCGTGACATTTGCAAATAATTCCCGTAATGCATTCGGTGTCATCGAAGCGCCTGAAATACTGATTGACGTCTTAGAAAGTGGAACGCCGATGAAACCAATGTGGACGTCTTCTACGCCTTCCCAAGGGGTCAACCACTGTGAAACCTTGGTCTCAAATCGATCCCGCCAGTTGGAGTGTCGCACGATTTCTGGCTGATTCAGCAGTTCAATTTGTCTCAAAGCTACTTCCCTCCTGTAGGTAGATGATACAAAGTTTGTTTGTTTCTATGACTCCATCATACTTAAAAAAATGGTATCTGAATCTAGTCGAATTTGCTGAAAGGTAGCACGATATTACGGTTTAACCTGGAATTGAACACGCCGATGAAAACACTTAAAAGCCAACCCCTGAGCGGGTTGGCTTAAAGTGGCTATACCTATAACACTAGCACTGGTCTGATGACCGATAGTCCGTCGGGCTGCATCCCATAATCATTTTAAATTTCCTCGCAAAATAGTTCGCATCCTGAAAACCGACTCGCGCGGCAATCTCTTTCATAGTCAATTCCGTTTTCTCTAGCAAATAGACCGCCTTCTCAATACGAACTTTATTTAGAAAATCGACAAAGCTTACACCCGCTTCTTTTTTGAATACATGGGCAAAATAATGGGTGCTTAAGTAACAATGCTGGGCAATTTCTTTTAATAACATTTTGTCTTGATGATGCTCTCTTATATAAACAATGGCGGATCGCACAATGGGGGACACCTCTAAGGCATGATCGTCCGATACTTGCTTGGCTAGCTTCCTCCAGTATGCGCATAGCTTTTTAACAAATTTGTCGTATCGAATGGTACTGTATAAGTCTTGAAGCATTCTCGCATTTTCAGATAAAATTTCAGAAGCATTACCGCCTAAGTCGACAACCATTCTTGATAAAGAGAGTACTAGATCATAGGCTTCCGACTTAAATAGATCAATATTGTGCTTATACGATCGAGAAAGATTTTCTAATAACTCGACCAAATAAGCAATCGAGCCTTCTTCATCGCCGATGCGGACACGTGACAGCAATTCGATTTTCTCTTCATTCGTCACCGGCTTTGAACTTCCTTCCTGAATACTTCTTTGTCCTTCATATTGAAAAATCATCCGGTTTCCTTGAAAGAAACGGTCGATTAATGATTCTTTGGCCTCGCAATAGGAAAGATGAAGTTTATAAGGATCTTCGTAATAACTGCCTATTCCGGCTGAAACGGAAAAGCCCTTCGTATCTACGAAGTTTTGAATTTTCCGAACCATGCCATACGTAATTTGCTTAAAGGACGGTCCTACAGGTTGAACCGATTGGAGTTCCAACAATACAGCTAACACACCTTCTCCTACCCACACCCACAGGAATGGCACGGTGATACTCTCAAAAATGGCTTCCACCAGCACCTGCCCCATCTCAATACTCCATTGCAATGGCTTGTCCAAAGCCAAATCCGTATAACGGTCGATGGACAAAACAATAACGACTTGAGGTCGCGCATTGATGCCAAGCCGCTCACGCATTTCTTCAAAATCCGCTTCATGGATTAACGTCCCGGAAATGAGAAGTTGCGAAAAGGATGCTTGCACCGTATCCAATTTCATTGACTAATCACCTCCCCTATCTTAAAAAAGGAAGCCGTTTGCTCCTAAATTCCAGAGAAAACTGCTTCCATGATATTTTATTCTATCTCACCAATCATGTCTTCAACAACCTTTACGATGTCGCCCTCATGAATTTGATGATAGATCGTTACGATGTCTGGATAGAAAAATCGATCTTTCTCCACCGTTGGCACTTGCGTTCGTATCAGGTTATAGACTTTCTCAATAACCGGAGAAGATTTCATCGGCCGATGAAAATCGAGAGCTTGTACCGCAGTCATTAATTCAATCGCCAAAATATACGACAGCTTCTTCGAAACCTGATAAGATTTCTTTGAGGCAGCATACGCGAAGCTGACAACATCTTCCTGATTGGCGCAAGTGGGAACATTATCTACGGAGGCTGGTTGAGAAAGAATTCTAATCTCTCCAAGCAGTCCTACAGCCGTATATTGCGGGATCATATATCCGCTGTTTAATCCCGGATTTTTCACTAAAAAACTTGGCAGTTCACTCAGGTGATAATTCACTAATCGGTCTATTCTTCTCTCTGCTATTTTGGCCAGATTAGCCATGGCTATACACATAATATCTGACTGAATACCGACATAGGTACCGTCAAAATTGCCTCCCATTAGGGCAATTCCGTCATTGTCTTCGGGATAAATAATAGGATTATCGCTTACAGAGTTTAGCTCATTATTAATTGTAAAGGCTGCATCCCTCAGATTTTTTTTGGAAGCTCCATGTACTTGAGGAATGCATCGTAAACTTAGCGCATCCTGCAAGCGATAGTTTTTATAGGTTTCCGCAATTTCACTGCCTTTAAGGATTCGGATGATATTTTGTGCCGTCTTGGCCTGTTCCTCATGTTTTTTTAAGGAATGGAGTTTTGGATCGAAGGCGTTAATCGTTCCTTTCAAAGCTTCAAGTGACATGGCACTCGCAATATCCGCGGTTTTTGCCGCTTGAGTGGCATTATATAAGGTTAGAATGGCCATTGCCGTAACGGAGGATGTCCCGCTGGTCAGAGCCAGTCCTTCTTTACAGCTTAAAGTAGTAGATTTTAATCCTGCTCTTTCAAGAGCCTCACTGCCTGAGATAAGTTCTTCCTTGTACCATGCTTTTCCTTCCCCAATCAGCACCAACGCCATATGAGCTTCCGGAGAAAGATAACCTACAGATCCATCGCCTGGAGCAAAAGGCGTGATTCCTTGATTCAATAGCGATGCCACAAGTTCCAATAGTTCCAAGCGAACCCCAGAATATCCATGACCCAAATGAATAAGAATCATCAGTTGAATGGCTCTTACTACTTCTTTCTCAAGAGGATCCCCTACGGAAACAGCATGCGATCTAACAATGTTGCGCTGCAGGGTTTCGGCATCTTCGGTTGAGATGATCTCTTTCACATTGCTCCCGAAGCCAGTCGTTACGCCATAAATGATGCGGTTTTCGTTTAAAAACTTCTCGATAAGCTGTCTGGATTGCTTGACGCGATCGCAATAGCTTTGTGAAAAGGACACTTTTGCCCCATAACAGGCCACCGCGACAAATTCGGAAGTGGAGATCGGATGATCGCCAAGAATCACTTTATTTATGTCTTTAGGGTGAAGGGGACCAGCACCAATTTCCATGAAAAACATCTCCTTTAAAACCAATACATACTATACAATAGTTGTCGGTTAAATATGCACACAAGAGATGTCAGAAGACATCTCTTGTCAAAGTTTGATTAATGATAATGGATAGTATCATCCAGAGCAAGCGACTTCGTCTCCGGAGCCCAGGCAATGGAAACAACTGTCCCAATTAGCAGAACTATTGTCATCCCAATCATGGAAGGGGTTAGTCCCATGGAACTAATTGTTACCGGCAACAGAAATGTTCCAACTGCCGAACCGATGCGGCTTATTGCCGTCACAACACCGACACCAGATCCCCGGATTTCGGTTGGAAAGAGCTCGGCTGGATATACTAAGGTAAGATTGGAAGCGGCTGACATGACAAAGGTAAATAAACAAAAGATTGTAATTGCCACGATATGAGAACCTGCTGGTAAAAGAGTAAGCGCAAGCAAGGAGATAGTAAGGACAATAAACGTGTTAATCGTAAAGCTTCTACGCGAATATTTCTCTGTAAACCACAGGCCAGCAATCGAACCGACAAGCAAGAATAAATTCAGTACTGTGTCCATAAAGAAAGTTTCTTCAAATCCCATTTTAGCCAGAATATCCGGTAGAAAAGTATAGATGGCGAAGTAGGGAATCACTTGACATACATAAAAGAGTCCGCCAAAAGCAGTACGCTTCCAAAGCTGTTTTCCGAAAAGATCTTGAAAACGGTACGTTTTGGAGGTATGCTCCAAACGCGTTTCATCAAGCTCCGCAAGTGGACCGATATGCTTCTTCACGATTTCCCTTGCTTCCTCCACACGCCCCATGCTAATGAGCCATCTTGGGGATTCAGGTGTTCCGATCCGCATTAGAAGAACGATTACTGCCGGGATAGCCGCACTGGCTAGCATCCACCGCCAGGAATCCGGGCCGGTCTTAAGCAGATAATATCCGACAATGTTGGATACTACATATCCAACAGTCCACATGACATTCAAGAAAGAAAGTAGAAAACCACGATTTTTTTTAGGCGCGAACTCAGCAAGCAGCGTCGACCCAATCGCGTAATCGCCACCCAAAGCAAAACCAATCAATATACGCAGGATGAACAGAATCGTAGGATCTTGTACAAAAAATTGTAAAAATGATGCTAAAGCAATGACTACGAAATTAGCAAGGAAGATTTTCTGCCTGCCTATACGATCAGATAATCCTCCGAGGAGCAGACTGCCGAAAAAGAGTCCGATCAACGCTGAACTTCCTATTAAACCACTCCAAATTGGGCTTAGGTTCATTTGAGGACCAATTAAAGTCAAAGCCATCCCTATGATACCAAGAGCATAGCCATCAGAAAAATTAGATCCAAACGTAAGTGCTGTAATTTTCAGATGAAACTTATTGAGTGGAGCGTCATCGATCTTATAAGATTTCGTGGATAGTTGTACCGACATAGAGTAACCCCCCGTTTATGGAAATCGTTTTAAAATTACTTGTCTGGTTCATCTTTTTCTACAATTTTATCAAGTTTAGAGTCCATGGCCCCCTTCATAGTGTCAATCAACTTAACACGGAATGAATAAAATCATTAAAATGAATACTAATGTTAACTTTATTAACATTAGAATACTCTCAAAACAGATGGATGGAACTAAACAATATTGCTAAACACTAGCACGATTTTGCTTTCCAATTTAGATTCAGGCTGATCTGATCATTTCTGATCTTGACTAATAAAGGGATACAACCCATTTCCTTTTCTTTGTTTCAAAGCAATTTAAGCGTTTTCAAAATAGCAATATTCCTTTGAGATACGCTTATGTAAACAAATTATAATCGCTCATTATGGATTGCGCTCTAGATAATAATTCGGATTACTAGCACAATATTGCTGGAAATAAATATAGCTATAATTTATTCAGTATTCCCAATTTCACCTGACGTAGACAATTTATCGGAGGAGAGCCTCCCCAAGTCGTTGAGCGGTTGAAATGCCGAAACTCTTCGCGATGGGACAAGCAATGAGTTTTCGAAACAAAAAATAATTCCCTAAAGAATATAAATAAACCGGAACCCCCTATTTGGAATTCCGGCCTTATAAATACTAACCAACTTCATTCAACCGCCCATCCCGAAACCGAACAATCCGCTTCGCCTGCTGAGCAATCGAAATGTCATGCGTAATCAAAATGATCGTCCGACCTTGTGCATTTAATTTCTTTAAAATGTTTAAAATCTCCACACCCGTGATCACTTTGGATAAAAACCCTGCCTATCCACCAACCATACAAGAATTAATAAATGAAAAAGCTATGCCAAAAGAAACTTTGGTTAGACAGACAAAGTATTTAAACAATATTGTGGAACAAGATCATCGATTCATAAAGAAAATTACGAAACCAATGCTTGGTTTCAAAACGTTTCACACTGCAGAACAGCCGTTGAAGGGAATCGAGGCCATGCATATGATTAGGAAAGGACAGGCGGAAAATAATTCGTCTGTCCTATCTGCTGTTGAATGGCTCAATATAATATTTGGTTTAGTGGCATAGTAAAATCACAATTTCTCGATATTTGCTATCCATTTTATATTCTTGCACCACAACCCTCGTTACTGTAAGTCCCGGGATAGCGGGTCAACAGCACAGCGTCCCCAGTTTCGGTTCGCCCATAGCCGATCGGCTCGGATACGTGGATTCCCTGACGATGAAGAGCTTCCAAAAGGCGATATTGGCGCAGGACGTCAGGTTTCGAACGTTTGTTCCACACCTTCAGCACAAAATGCTTCTCCCCCTGCGTGATCTTAACCACATCCGCCTCAAGCCCCGGCGAAAGCGGGCTAAGCGTCAGTTCAGTCCCTGAAGTAAACAGGTTGTTCAAAATTGGGGGTGTTTCATGCCAATCAATACCCGCCAATGAGTCAATCATTGCATTTCCCGCTACCTTACCTTCAAATTGTTTCATATCTCACCTCTAGTGATTTACTTCTTCCAGAGAATTCAACATTTTGCTGCGTTATCCTGCCCAATCGCTGAGCAAAGGCTGCCGATTATGCCGGCAGCCTTATCTTGATAGTGTATGTAACTAACGTTTCTCGATAGCTCAGTATTCCCCAGAATAGCGTTTCGTTATCTAGGAAGGCTTCATTCAATTTGGATTTCCCTACTATTCCTTATCTTTATAACCGTCAACTATTAAATCCAACTTTCCTGTTTCCGGGTCGATTACAAGGCCATGAACTGGAATGTGTTTTGGCAGGAGGGGATGGTTCTTGACAGTTTGCACGCTTCCTTTGACGGAATCCTCAACACTATCGAAACCGTGTAGCCACTGTTGCAAATTAATTCCGGATCTTTCGAGGGTGTCGATAGTTTCGGAAGATATGCCGTTCTCCTTCATTTTATTTATGGTTTCGCCAGGGTCAATACAGCTCATCCCGCAATCATGATGTCCGACCACAAACACTTCATCGGCTTTTAATTCATATACAGCGACAATAACGCTACGCATAACGCTACCAAATGGATGCAAAACAATCGCTCCAGCATCTTTAATGATTTTGGAATTTCCATCCTTAATATTTAACGCTCGGGGAAGAAGGTCGGTAAGCCTTGAGTCCATACAAGTTACAACAACCATCTTTCTATCTTTGAATCTAGATGCTTTATATTTTTCAAATTCCTTCTTCTCTACAAATTCCGAGTTAAAGTGTAACATATCATAAAGTCGGTCCAAGCTTCTCACCTCAATTTCTCTCTTGATATCTTATAATCTTATCATAACCTACGAAGCACCCTCAACACGCCAAACCGTATTCTTATTAGATGGTTTCGATAAATGAATCTAGTCCTGCAACATCCATGCAAAGCAAAAGAACCATCAGAAGCGCTACCATTACGCAACTGACGAGACTGTCGTAATGATTGGTAATGCAGGGTTTTGAACCCCTGTCCAGCACTTAAATTTTGTGGTTTTGCATGGACAAGGGTTCAGAAAAGCGAGCCGTGGCTGTACAAATCCTCAATCCGCCGCTTAATGGTTAGGCTTTTTGGAGAGGTAGCTTAAATTATAAGTAGTGATACCAGTGAGGTGAAAAGAAAAGAAAAGAAAAGAACGTTCCTCTCGTAGAAACGTCCTTCATGAACAGGACCGGCTGACAGCCATGCTGAGATCCTTGCGATCATCAAACATGAAATCTATCCAATTTAAGTCTTGGATCATGCGGTAATATATCTTCTTATCCAACTCCAAAGGTAGGTTTATTCCTCCAGTTTTATGGGGGTATACGTATTGCCTATCTAGTACATACCATGCTAACGATCCTCAGCGTTCGGCGATAGTAGCGAATGCCTTATAACGACTTAAAAGGCAAGGTGATGACTCTTCCATACTTGGTTCATGGAGTAGAGTCAACATTATGCAGATTTTGTACGTTAAGAGATGTGCGGCCCGTATTTTATGAAACCATTCACTAATACAAATTTCCCCTGATGTCACGGACGCTTTATACGCCGGCTTCAAGCCCCCACTCTGCCCCTTCGAAGTAATAAGCCTTTTCATTCAAGTTAATAAGCAAGGATATCCCTAAAATACAAGCCCCCCAACCTCACTTTGTCAGTGGTTTTGGGGGATGTTCTTTCGTCTGCTTATATCTGGGTTAAAATATGCAAGATAAATTCTTCTGGTAACTCCATGTCATACTTTTCAACGTAGTAAATAACATCAGAGCGCCATTCGTATTTGCCATCGGTCATTAGGTAAAGTTCAGCAAATTTAATGTTAGGATTTATTAAATCTGTAACTATCGCAGGTGCAGCTGCTATGATATTGCATTTTTTCATGTACTGAATGACTTTTTCCTTTTCTTTAATCGGTTTATTTATTAAATCTTTTATTGATGGATACTTGTCGTCTTTATAGATTTCACAAGTCTGCCCTATGACAATCATAGCATCATCTCCTTAAATAAATCTTTCCAATTAGGGGATAAAAACTTTCCAGGCGCCAGTATTGTTGATGCCAATACCCATTACACCATCAGAATATACATACACAATGTCTGTTGGCGCCATAACTTCAACTCCGAGGTACTTTGCTAAATATGCAACTGCGACGTTCGCCCACAACGGGTCCATTTTATTTAAAAAAATAACTCCGAGGATGTATTTGCTACATTCGGAGTTTAATAACATATATTATATTTTTAGTTAATCATATACATTTTTCAAGTCTCCTACTCGATATTCCAAACCTAACTCATGTAACGGTGTTATTTGGGTTTCCTTCAGCTGCTCTTCATCAACAATTACTGTATTATTTTTTCGTATTAATATTGGCGTATCCCCATTAGATTCTAAAACACAATCGCCATCGTATGTCTTCATGATTTTGCCTACGAAAGATAACAGTCCGCCTAACCAGTTTGGTGTTGCAGTATAAATATCAAACCAAAATTCATATTGAAAATTCATTCCATAATCTTCGCTTCTAAATTTTACTGACTGTCCTCCATTTCTGACCTGTAGCGAGAAATTTTCACACCAAATACTCAATAAGCTATCTGTATCTTCTGATATTTGGGTTACATCTTTAGCATTGTCTGAGGACACTTTAGGTATAATGTCAATAATTGTTCTCTTAATTTGCTCAAAGCTGCTCATACAATTAGAAGATAAAAAAAACAGATGAAATACACTCACTGCGCACCTCCTCATTTCTTCAATTAATTATCAATCTAGCAATCTTTCCATTTTTAATAATTAACATTTCATACAATGTATCAATTGGCCAATCATAAAATTGTTTTGCTATATCGTCTAGTGTACCAGGAAAATCGTCTAGATTTAATACAATACAGTCTGCCTGTAATGTAGTTTTGTTCTGAAATGCAATCAAAATTTTTCTAATATTACCACAATAGGGATAGTAGCAATCAAATATTTGACCGTTAATCTTGTAATCAGGATTAACGGTAGGTGTAAGACCATAACCGTTACCGCAGGTTTTTATTATAATAATTTCTATATATAGTAAAGGAGAATCGCCGCCCTACTTCCTGATTACGGAAGCGGGGCGGCGAATTGACAGGGACACTATCGCTCGAAAGAAACTTAAATCAGATTTAATTCAATAATTAAATTTTCAATATTTTCATCTAAAACTTTGTTGTTACAAAAGTTCCTTTTTTCCTCCTGATTTAAAAGCATTTCTTCTGGACTGTAAAAAAGATAGGGAAAAGCTTCAATATGATAAGGTCCATGATCAAAACTCAATGTTTCTGTTTTACTTCTTATATTCTGTAATTCTTTCAACATTTCAGGAGAATTGTTTGCATCTAAAAATATAGAATATCGATCCATGATATAATGGTTTCTGTTTCGATTATAAAGATTATATGCCTCCATTCCCCAATCTCTTAGTTTCTCAACGCATATCTTTTCATCGAATACATCTGCCAGCAATTTTTGATTCATGATGGTCAAACAAGCTTCGATCCCAACTTTCTCTACCCAAGCTGGTTGTATATAGGCCAATCTTTCAAATCTAATTGCTTCCTTGTTAACCATGAATGCCTCATAGAGAGTTATTTTCTTTTCTCTGAGCGCATGACTAATATAACTCGTAATATCAGCAGCTATCAATGAAGGATTTTGCCTCGCATTAATTTTTTGTACTAGCAATTCGACATCATTTTTCATAAAAACATTTACCATCTATTCCTTAACATTATCATATCTCTCTAATGCGTTATCATCAATATCAAAAGATACATCTGATGCATAACTTCGAATTCCTTGATATAAACTTATGAAATTGTGGTCACCAATTTCAAAACATCCTTTATGCATCTTTACAATCACTCCTCTTTCAAGGAGCTTAATCAGTGGTTCGTAAAGATCTTCAAATTGAAGTGCTAAAGCTTCTCCCTTATCTGCTAATGAAGCCCATTCGGCATAAAATTTACACCAGCTTCTATTATATAACCCCCGTGTCGATAATTCAGGACATACTTTATCAATATCTAATATATCATCTTTACAATAAACGTCCGCAGCTCTAAACAAAGCAGTTGTACTGTCTTGAGATACGTTTAGCAGAAAAAAAGCTGCTCTTCTAATGTACTCTTTACCCAATATTAAATCCGATTTTCTGTCAGTATAGCTAAGCTTATCCCAAGAAATCTTATTAATCCGTTGTATTGCAACTTCCAAACGATCATTCATATGATTGATATAGCACCTCTCCTTCTCTTTTTCTGTAAAAATCTAATACTCGCTTGACCGATGCAGTACCTTGACCAAATCAGATTTGGACCTTTAAAATCTCCCTAAGGAAAATTTGGGAGGGCTTAAAATGAACAAAAAGTACGAAGTAGACTCCAAGCAGAGGAACGTGAGACTTATCGAGAAACTGCTTCACAACGAGTCTACATCCAAAGAAATTCGGCGTCGTTGTCTCATGCTTCTTCTGGCAAACGAAGGTCAGGGCACGATTATCTCTCAAGCCGAAATCGCCCACTGCGCAGGCGTCAGCGAAGTCACGATGTATAATACGGTCAAGGACTACTGAGCGCGAGGGTCATGAGACACTACGTTACCGTGAACGTGCCGAGCCTGCTCGTCCTTCGCAAATCACAAGTGTGGTCGAAGCACGGATTATTGCTCTCGCTTCTTCGAGCGTGGGCATTTTTCTGTTCGCGGTTCTCTGAATAGACATTCAGAGCCAGCACAGGTTTGTGCACAGAACTCAACCTCAACAGTTAATTTGACGAGGTAAATCACCATAAAAAGAAACGTGTTTTGCGTCATGTTATTATCAGTGAGGCAAACTACGGGTCAGCGATAAAGTCCGCTATTTATCACGCTGAGTTAGCGAGCGAGAACTCATGAATGTTATTTTAAAATATTTTTAACAGCTTCGATAAGATCTCTTAATTGCCGTGTATCGTAAAAATCAACACAAATTTCAGCAATTTTTCCCGCTAGGTCATGAGCCCCCTTTAAGCTTGGGTCTGCATAACGATAGGGCAAACCTTGTTCCATGTAATTTGCCTCATTTAATTCGTGCGACATCAAACTTTTAAAGAAACTAATTTCTGTATTTGTTAAATTGCCTTGTATTGCCCGTAGCCACATGTAAGCTAATGCTTCGTCAGGATGGAATTGCATTGTTACACCAAAAATCTCGTGGTTTTCTACGAATACGTGATTCATTATTGTTGTAATATCACTTGCACTAAACCCGGTTGCCTTCAAATTGTTAATCGCTTTTGTAAGAGCTGATTGTGATAAAGGTGCACCGCCTCTAATATATTCATACGCTTTATTGGACCAATAATCAAGCTCAGAAAGATTTCTATATCCAGTATAATAGACTTCATGACCAGCCTCCGCAACAGTCCCAATGATAATCTGATTTTCTGCCGCGCTTAAGCTTGGAGTGACCTTTCCTCCTAACGTACCCGTAAGTCGCCCAACGACTTTGCCGCCAACAACCCCTAGTGCAAGTCCTCCTGAGCGGAGCAACGCGCTTACATTCTTGCCTCGGGCCACATCAATAATAAGGTTCGAGCCTTGCGAAACGGCGAAAATAATTGGAATCGGTAACATGGACATAACATCTAACGACAATTGTAGCTCGTTCAACTCGTCTTGGTAGGTTTTGCCCCAATGCTTGCCTTCCCATTGACGGCCCATGGCGTTGATAAAATCCAAAATCGCTAAGTGGTTACTGTTCGGATTGTATACACTCATGCTGTAGAGTTGGTTCGGATCCACACCGTATAAGAAAGTCCCATCCCACTCCAACGCATATTCGCCGTTGGCAGATTTCTTCAGCAGACTCAGCTCTGTCGGTTGATAACCCTCAAAATAATCATCGAAATCTTGTTCGTTAATTACTAGATGGCCGTTTTGATTCGTTGCGTTGCCGATGTCAGGACCAAAGAATCTAGTTCTACCTGACAGACTCACTTTTGCCACGTTTCGTGCCGAATACCAAACCAATACAGAATTTCTAGTCAAATAGTTGTCGAATTTGACTTCGTTCGCAGAATCCTGCAACGTTATGAGTTGCATATCTACCAAATAACGCTTTACCCTTTTTTTCAGGTACGCTTCTCCGCTGTTAATGTTTTCATTACGCTGGTAACGATCCTCGGGTTCATAGCCATCCGCAGGGTCTTGAGCCCCGTAAACAGTGCCTGTTTCAACGGATGCTGCACTGCTTCCGCTCAGCAGATGGAAGTTATCTCCTGGCACTCGGCCTATCGCGAAGGGTCGCGCTAAATAGCTACGATTTCCCGAGTTGGGAACAGTGAAATACGCGATCGGGTTTTTATCTTTGGCATTCGCTCGACTTGCCGCATTGCTTGCATCTACACGGACCGAATTCCCATCCGTAGATTCCAACACCCCGATATGGAGTACAGCGCCACCTACTGTGCTTCCTGTGCTTCCCATATGGCCGATCAGTTGTCCGACCGATACAGCATCTCCAACCTTTACGATCCGATCCTGCAAATGGCCGTAACGTGTTTGTATATTTTTGCCGTTGTACAGCGTGTTGATGAATATGACATTCCCATAACCTGTTAAAGTACCACTAAAGGTTACCAAACCGTTTACGGCGGATGTGACGTTACCTCCTGCTATACCCTGCACTTCAAGTCCCGAACTATATGTGCCAGGGAATTTGTCGGACAATTCTCCAAAATATTGTGTAATCTGGTCGGACGAGGTTGGCCAAATGAGGTGGTCTGTGGTCAACTGAAACATGCTCGCCGTAAGTCTAGCATGAACGTTCCGTCCTGCGAAACCGACAATCTTGATGTAATAGCTAGTTCCCGCTGTCAGGTTTACCTTCACTTCCGAGAAGGTCGTTCCGTTCGCATCGTCGTTATAGCCATTTGGGATTTGTGTCGTCAAAGCAGCATCACTATACACATACAACATCGTATCGTTGGTCCCACTGCTGCTTGTTCCTCCATAATAGCTTGTAGTAATCTTATACATTTGCGTTGTCGCTGGTGTTAACTTGAAGACCTGATATGAGCCTGCAGGTTTGTCAACATCCACCGGTGTGTTAAGGTTAAGAACTGTAACTGGTGGTGGTGCCGGATTGATAGAGAATCTTGTATAAACTGCTCCGTTATTATAACCAGCAACCTTGATATAGTACGTTTTATTGGCTGTCAAGGCGTAGTCGATTTCAGAAAATTTTGTCCCATTCGCATCATTGTTGTAGGTAATTTGTGTACCCAGGTTGGGGTCACTATAGAGATAAAGTGCTGTATCGTTTACACCACTGTTGCTAGTTCCTCCGAAAAAATTCGTTGTAATATTGTATACACCAGATGCGGAAGGAGTAAAAGAGAAAACTTTCGATTGACCCGAAGGTAAATTCACATCCACAGTTGAGCTCAAACTGATCGACTGTGCCGGTGGTGGGGTTACAATAGCAGTAAGCCTCGCATTGACAGCGCCGCTGCTGTTAAAAGGGCGTAATTTCAGATAGTAGGTGGTGCTCTTAGTTAAGGTTGCAGAAAGTTGTGAGAAGTGTGTTCCATTATAGTCATCATTCGGCGAAATGAACAACTTGCTTAAAGATGAGTCTGAATAAAGTTCTAGCACGGTATCGTTATCTCCACCGGTCCCGCCATATGGTCCTGTAAACAAATTATACGAACCTGTACTGCTTGGGGTAAATGCATACACGCGAGATTGACCTGTTGGAAGGTTGACATCAAGCGGACTGTTAACAATTAACGTCGGATATGTTGGTAAAGGCGGTGTCACAGGTTTGGTAACGTACACCGTCCAATAGTCATCATATCCTGGCGCTTCTGGATAATTCCACCTTACGATATAGGTACCGGCAAGTGTTGTACTCGATGTCAACCACGCATACCCTAGCGTCACATTGGCAGGTGAGTTGTTATAGGTTTGACTTGCAACGATATTATTCGGGTTAGATTGCGGATAAACCGTGACGTTGATCCTCGATTTTGGAGTATCCAGCGTAACACCGACAATCGCAACATTTCCTGCCACTATGGACTGCCCGTTACCCGTCTTGTTGTAACTCTCAGCCGTTGCATCGCCGCTATTTTGATTTCCAGGCAGTTGACTCATACCGGATACAACGGTCTGCGTGAGTGTGTCATCTAGCTTTTTAAAGGCATCCGCTTGAGACTGGAAATAGTCATCTTCTACACTTGCAGACTGAGCAGCATCGTCTTTATTCAATTGACTTGTTGTATCGTTCGGAAGTTGATGAAGATTATAGCTTGTCGTAATGAGATCATTGTATTGTTGGGTGAGCTGCGCAGCCAGATCGGTATTACCGTATGTTAGTGCAGTAACTGAGAGGGATTGCAAGGAATTAGAAAGTGCAACCAGTCTGTCGTCTTCGGCTCTAACATCGAAATGATCATTTAAGACAGGTGTCGATGTAGAAGTTGAATCTATGATCGGTGCTATAGGTCCATTAACGAGTCCTAACGCTTTAGCCAGGTTCAGTTCACCCTGCCCATATTGTTGCGCATCGCCAAGTGGAGTTGCCGTTTGAAGTAATTGGTCTCTTATTTGGGTATTCACCCAACTACCATTAGATGCCCATAGTCTAGCAGCCGCACCTGTTACATGAGGCGCAGCCATGGATGTGCCTGACATTGATCCATAATTTCCATCCATCGTGGTGCTGAAAATGTTTACGCCTGGGGCAACTAATGATAAATGCAAGCCCGTACTGGAAAAGGGTGCGCGTTGCTGATCTTGACCAATAGCACCTACGGATAGCACACCATCATATTGAGCTGGGTAGAGCTCGGTTTCTTGCCCTGCCCCTTGGTTACCGGCAGCGGCAACAACGAGAATGCCATGGTCAAGGGCATTTTGAATCGCGTCATGCAAAGCAAGACTATCATCAGTCCCACCAAAGCTCATGGAGATAATGTCCATGTTATTATCGATACTCCACTGAATACCCTCAATGACTTTACTGTATGTACCTGCTCCTGTGTTATCGAGCACTTTGACCGCATACAATTGCGCGTTAGGAGCCGCGCCTACGACACCAATTCCGTTATATTGTGCTGCGATCGTACCCGCAACATGAGTCCCGTGTCCATTGTCATCTGCATAGCTGCCGCCATCAGAGACAAAGGAAACGCCTCCAGCAACATTGAGATCAGGATGATTTGCAATTCCCGTATCGAGCTCCGCAATCTTAACCGTCCGTTGCGTATCCGCGCTAGGAGCATTCAATGTAAGGTCTGCACCGATTGCTCTTATCCCCCACGGCAACGTCTCTCCAGAATATGTGGATGCAGTTACACTCGGATCTTGGGCCGTTTGATCGTCAGCCATGGAAACGGGTAAATCAGGTTCAATGTATTCGACATCAGGGTCTTGCTTAAGTGTCTGAACATCAGTTGGATCTAACGCACCAGACAATACTTTAGCATTCTTGCTGTGCTTAGCGTTTTTAAATTGGTGAATTTGGTGCAGCTTTGGTTGTTGATTGTCGGGATGGTTTTTAAACTTGGGAGTTTTACTAAGATTCTTGTACTTGACAATATACTTTTGTGGTTTGTTTAGATCAACAGAAGGATTATGGCTCACTTGCTGAAGAGGCGATATAGTACTACCTTTAAGTTGACCTGCACTGGACTGATTAGCGCTAGCTCCAAATGCTACGTTGGCGCTTGTTGCCATCAGAGCGACAGTGCAGGTAATGACAAGAAGCTTTCGTGCGAATCGCGAATGTTTCATTAATTAACCCCCATACTTTAGTAGTTCACTCTATTGGAATTTATTTCCTATTAAGAGGAACTATCTGAGTATATCTTTACTATTACGAAAGCGTACATAGCTATAAATGCAACTATTTGTCGAATATGAAAAAATTTTGATAAATTTTTAGTAAATATGCCATATATATAGCACTTCATTTATGATTGATGTTACTTTAGAACTATATTTAATACATTAATTAGCCTATACGACCTATTGGGTTGTGGTGCAAACCTCTAATTCATGATAACGTAACTGATAATTAAGTCATGGGATGGAGCAAGTTACTATGGAAACCAAAATGAATTTATTTAAATGGAAGCAGTATGAATCAGCAATCATTTTACTAACAGTGCGATGGTATTTAAAATATAGTTTAAGCTATCGAGATATCGTAGAAATAATGAGCGAGCGGGGATTAGAGATTTCCCATACGACGATCATGAGATGGGTCCATGAATTTGGGCCCGAAATAGACAAACGAATCCGCCCCTATTTAAAACCCACAAATGATTCGTACAGAACGGACGAAACGTACATCAAAGTCAAAGGTCAATGGAAGTATTTATATAGAGCAGTTGATTCTATGGGGAATACGATTGATTTTATGCTATCTGAAAATCGAGATATGCCGGCAGCTAAGCGTTTCTTTACAAAAGCATTGACCTCACCACATAATCAATTTCCACGTGTGATTACTTTGGACAAAAACCCGGTATATCCACCAGCCATACAAGAATTAATAAATGAAAAAGCCCTGCCAAAAGAAACATTGGTTAGACAAACTAAGTATCTAAACAACATTGTTGAACAAGATCATCGATTCATAAAGAAAATCACAAAACCGATGCTTGGTTTCAAATCGTTTCACACTGCAGAACAGACGTTGAAGGGAATCGAGGCCATGCATATGATAAGTAAAGGACAGGCGAAAAATAATTCGTCTGTCCATTCTGCTGTTGATTGGCTCAATAAAATATTTGGTATAGTGGCATAGTTAAATTACAATTTGTTGGGTATTTGCTATCCATTTTTATTTTTGCACCACAACCCTTTTATTTTATTGCTGCCTTGCATTTATCTTTTAACTACCAATATACATTAAAAATAAACCCGCGCAATTTTGCACGGGTTTTACAGAGTAAGAACGAATTAATGAGCCTCAAACCAAATAATTGATCAAGATTACTTTCACCATTACCTACCTGCCGATCATGCGTAATCACAATAATCGTCCTGCCCTGCTCGTTCAATCGCCTGAAAATATTCATGATCTCCGCGCCAGTCTTCGAATCCAGCGCCCCCGTAGGCTCATCCGCCAAAATAATTGGCGGATCTCCAGCCAACGTGCGTGCAATTGCGACACGCTGCTGCTGCCCTCCGGATAGCTCTGAAGGAAAGTGCTTCTTTCGATCCAACAAATCCACTGCTTCCAGCGCTTGCAAAACTAATAGCTCTCGCTGTTTTCTCGATAATCCCCGATAGGTCAACGGTAGCTCCACGTTCTTATATGCGCTTAATCTCGGTAGTAAATTGAAGCTCTGAAAAACAAACCCGATCTTCCGATTCCGTATCTCGGCCAGCTGTGAATCCTTCATTGCGTGAATCTGTTTCCCATCAAGGGTGTAGACCCCTTCATCCGAAATGTCTTTGCTTATCACGTAGGTTCTGTTTGGAAATAATGGAAGTAAAGGTGGATGTAGCTAGAAAATAATCGTCTCCGACCCGAACAATCGATGGATCGGTATTAAACCCGCGCAATATGGGATTGACAATGTTAGTCATCGGATTTCTCCAAGTACAATTAAAGCGCTTTACAGCCTCAGTCTCCCTATGTCAAACTATTGGTAGCATACTGTAAAATCAAAAATGCCCTACGAGTTATCGTAAGGCCAATATCAGTTATTGTATATTTAGTACCAATTTAATGAACCAACCGCCCATCTCGGAACCTAACAATCCGCTTCGCCTGCTCCGCAACCTGCCGGTCATGCGTAATCACAATAATCGTCCTGCCCTGCTCATTCAACCGCCTGAATATATCCATAATCTCCACACCTGTCTTCGAGTCCAATGCTCCCGTTGGTTCATCCGCCAAAATAATCGAAGGATCACCAGCCAACGTGCGCGCAATCGCAACACGCTGCTGCTGCCCACCAGACAGCTCCGAAGGGAAGTGCTTCTTGCGATCCAGCAAATCAACCGCTTCCAACGCTTGCAAAACCAGCGGCTCCCGCTGCTTTCTCGATAATCCCCGATAAATCAACGGTAACTCCACATTCTCATATGCGCTTAATCTCGGCAGCAGATTGAAATTCTGAAAAACGAACCCGATCTTCCGATTCCGAATCTCGGCCAATTGTGAATCCTTCAGTGAGTGAATCTGCTTCCCATCGAGAACGTACAAGCCTTCATCCGAAACGTCCAAACAGCCGATAATATTCATCAGCGTGGACTTCCCGGAGCCCGAAGGCCCCATTATAGCGACAAACTCACCTTGTTCGATATCCAGCGAAATGTCATCTAGCGCTCGAATCGTTTCCCCGCCCATATAGTAAAATTTACTAACATGCTCAATTTGAATTAAGGTTGTCATTGTCTTCGCCTCCATTATCTGATGCCAAATAAATGAAGTATGCGATTCTATTCCTTACCTCTTCGCTTTATAAAACTCATGATAAAGCTTCATCAGTGCCCGCTTCTCAATCCGCGAAACGTAGCTCCGTGAGATCCCTAGCTCTTTCGCTATCTCTCGCTGCGTCCGCTCTTCGCCACCTAATTCAAGCCCAAACCGACCGACAACAACTTCCTTCTCCCGGTCGTCCAAAATCTCTAAGTTCCGATATATTTTGCTCTTCTCAATCTTCAACTGCACCGCATCCACCACATCATCCGCCTCGCTGCCGAGTATGTCGATGAGCGTAATTTCGTTCCCCTCTTTGTCTGTGCCGATAGGATCATGCAGAGACACATCTTTGCGAGTTTTTTTCAAAGACCGCAGGTGCATCAGGATCTCATTCTCGATACAACGTGCTGCAAAAGTCGCCAGCTTTGTCCCTTTGTTAGGGGAGAAGGATTCGATAGCTTTGATCAGACCGATCGTCCCTATGGAGATCAAATCTTCCAAATCTTCCCCTGTATTGTCGAATTTTTTCACAATGTGCGCAACAAGTCTTAAATTATGTTCAATTAACTTATTACGGGAGTGCTCGTTCCCCTCAGCCATTTGCCGTAAGTGCTTTTCTTCTTCTTCCTCAGTCAAAGGTTGTGGAAACGCATTATTTTTGACGTAGGACACAAGCAATGTGAGCTGCTTAATCAACATAGCAATAGTACCAAACAATCCTGGCATTCCAGCTACCCCCTTGAGTGTATTGCGGAGCATGATGGCTTCGGTAGCCTCCGCTTTGAGATTAGTATTAGTGTATGTGGGTTAGAGCCTAGAAGTGCATGTACCGGAATCTGAAGAGAAAAAAGCCAAATAAAATACTTTACTTGGACTTGAATAATGATACTATATAAAATGGAAGATTACGGAATTCTATACATACTTGATACAAATCTTTATTTGGAGCTGATTATGTGTCGTTTTATTCAAGCTTAGATGGACTATTTGATGTCTTGAGAAATGCTAAAGAAAATAATATTAAGTGCAATCTATTGATAGGCGCTGGATGTTCAGCTTCTGCCAATATTCCAACAGCCGAAGGTATTCTTGAAATAATCAAAAAAGATTATCCAGCTATTTACAGTTCAGTGAAAGAAAAAACCTATGGCAACGTAATGAATAAACTTTCTCCGGGGGAAAGAAAAAGATTAATAACAAAACTAGTCAAAGAAGCTAAAGTGAATATGGGTCATCTCGCCATTGCCCAACTGTTGAAAGAAGGATATGTACACAGGATTTTAACTCCGAACTTTGATAATTTATTGATCAGGGCATGCAGTATGGCTGATGAATTCCCTCCAATCTATGATTTAGCGGCATATGAGGAATTCAAGCCGGAGAATATCCCTGATAAATGTATTTTCTATCTGCATGGGCAATATACTGGATTTAAAATCATGAATACCGTCAAAGAGGTGGAAGAACAAGCTGAAAAACTAAAAAAACTATTTAAGCGAATCAATGAAAATAGTCTTTGGATTATTATCGGTTATAGCGGTATAAATGATGTAATCTATAGCTTGTTAAAGCAGGTTCCCGTTTTTGATTATCGCCTCTATTGGATAGGTTATAAAGACAATGAACCACATCAAGAATTGTTAGAAAACTTTTTGTCTGAAGATAGGTATGCCTTTTATGTCAAAGGGTATGATTCTGACAGTTTTTTATGCAAATTAGTACTTAAATTGGGCATTTTTCCTCCCTCTTATGTTTTGAAACCATTTACTTATGTAAAGAACATCGTAGATAATATCGTACCTATGTTACCTGAAGAAGAAAACAATAATATAGCGACTAACCTTAACGAATCAACGTCCAACCTAGTTCAAAAAGCGATTGACGACATTGAAAACGATACTAAAATCATGGGCAATCATTATTTTAAATTGGGACTTTACGATCAAGTATTAACAAATACGGACGAATTGTTGAAAAACGGGGAAAAAGAGCTGGTTGCAGATGCATATTTCAATAAAGCATTTTTACTTCATAACGAAACGGACAAATTAGATACTGCGAGCACTGAGCTTTATAAAGAAATTATCAGCATTTATTCGGATAGTCTTAAATTGAGTAAATACTCAGGAGCCTTTAACAATATTGGGAATTGTTTTACAAAGCTAATCGAATTAGATAATGAAAAAGCAGAGGAGTATTTCTTCAAAGCGGCTGAATCATACGCACAGTCATTAAAAATAGATTCAAAGGAAAAATTATTTTTTGAGAATTACTTACAATTATTTGCGAATCATCTAGAGGAACTAATTTCAGATTCTACAGAAGTAATTGAATTATTTAATAATCACAGTCATCTTACCAATGAGAGCCTTTACGAAGATGGCGCAGAGTGGGCAAACAAACTACTTACAGAAGTAAGTAACGAAAGCAATATTTCAAATTTCAATACAGAAAAAACAATAAATTACTTGTCAGATCTGATTAGCAAATTCCCCAAGAAAAAGACTTCTACAAGACAAATTAAAACCGGTTAAACAACCTTATGTCAACTCATAAAATTTAATTTAAGCAGCCAACGCGGACCGATTTAGTTTCGACACACTTTGGCTGCTTAATTTTTTCGCTTATGATATTGATATTGTGATTTCACGAACATTAACAGATTGACAACACCAAATGTTCGTATTATGATAGTCAAGTCGATAACAAACAGCCGCATATGTATGAAACGTTCGTATATCCTTGAGAATTGGCTTAAGGGTCTCTAGAGGAAGCCATAACTTCCTAGCTACGACGGGTGCTCACTTTGGCATACCCGTGTGGCTAGGTTTTTTTGCGTCCAAAAATGACTGTTCCGAAGGAGATCGCTGCCATGAATGCATATGATTTTATCGTTGTAGGTGCAGGACCAGCCGGCATTTTTGCCTGCTATGAGATGACCTTGCTTCACCCGAATGCGAAAATATTACTCGTTGACAAAGGCCACGATATTTACAAGCGCAGTTGTCCGATTCTTGAAAATAAAATCAAGCTTTGCCCGCCTCCAGCTGGTAAGAAAGACTTCTCCGGTTGTCTTCCTGCGTGTTCGATCACCTCTGGCTTTGGCGGAGCAGGTGCCTATAGTGATGGTAAATTCAACATCACGACCGAATTCGGCGGCTGGATGACGGATTATTTGGCACCGAGTAAAGTCATGGAACTTATTCGATATGTGGACAGCATCAATCTTCAGCACGGGGCAACAGAAAACATAACGGATCCTACAACCGAAGCGGTGAAAGATATTGAACAAAGTTCCTATGCAGCTGGCTTAAAACTGCTTCGCGCTCAGGTTCGTCATTTGGGCACGGAGCAGAACCTCATGATCTTGAAGTCCATCTATGAATATTTGAAAACGCGTATTGATATGCAGTTCAAAACCGAAGTCGATGATATTATCACCACGAAAAAAGAAGATAAGAATGTCATTCAAGGGATTCGTTTGAAGGATGGTACAGAGTATCTAAGTAACTATGTGATGTTGGCTCCCGGACGAGACGGATCGGCCTGGTTAACACAGGTGCTCAAAAAACGCCGCCTCAAAATGTCGAACAATCAAGTCGATGTCGGTGTCCGCGTCGAAACCTCTGATGTCGTTATGCGTGAAATAAACGAACATTTGTATGAAGGTAAATTCGTGTATAACACTTCCGTAGGTACACGCGTACGGACCTTCTGCAGTAACCCCTCTGGACACGTTGTGGTTGAGAATCATAGCGGTATCATGGCAGCCAATGGACATTCCTACAAAGATCCTGCACTTGGCTCTAACAACACGAACTTCGCCTTACTTGTATCTCATAAATTCACTGAACCGTTCGATAAGCCCAACGAATATGCGAGAGAAATATGTAAACATGCGAATGACTTATCAAGCGGCGGTGTCATCGTTCAGAAGTTCGGGGATATTATGCGAGGCCGCAGATCAACGGCTGAACGGATTCGCGAAGGCTTCCTAGAACCCACTTTATCGGAAGCAGTACCTGGAGATCTAGGACTAGTTCTTCCTTACAATACGATGAAAAGCTTGATTGAGATGATCCATGCTCTTGAAAAAGTAACCCCTGGTATCGCATCCGAGCATACCCTTTTCTATGGTGTTGAAGCGAAGTTTTACTCCGCTCGTCCTAAGCTAAGTGAGAGCTTTGAAACCGAAATCAAAGGCCTATTTTGCGGCGGCGATGGGGCTGGAATTACGAGAGGCCTAGCTCAAGCGGGTGCTGCTGGGGTTTGGGTTGCACGCAACATTCCACTATAAATTATTTCCGAGGAAATAAGTGTTCGTTCGTCAAAAACAGCGGAAAACCAACATAATCTTCCCTTGCGGGAGAAATATGTTGGTTTTTTTAGTTGCGAAAGCCTTTTCATTCCCCACAGATTATGGTAAGATAAAACCGTCTCAAATCATGTAAGCGTTATCATTTTAAAAAGGGGGCAAAAAAATGAATGTAGCGCTCGAAGTACAAAACACGTATGAGGATTTTATCTTAGAAAAGGATATCATGTATTTCCGCGTTGGTGAACATGGACTTGTCTCTTTCCACGGGAAGAACTACCATATCAAGAAGCGCTTAAATACGGAGGAAATCCAAAGTATGACCTCAGACAGCAGCTTCTTCAAAGTGAACACCGATTGCTATGTGAATACAAGAAAAATTCAACATATTCAAGATGGCAAAGTATTTTTCGAGGTCAGGGGCTCCGAATCCAAATACACATCGATTACGAAGCTTCGCCAGCATCGTTTGAAAGAGATCGTGCAACTGCAGAAGGCAGAAGCTTAGACATCCAATCTGCGGATATAAGAACGAGAAGAAAGGAGCTAGCGAATCCATCGCCAGCTCCTTTCTTTGTAGAACCTTATGAAATTTTGGCGAGTGTCTCTTGTTGATGCTCGCGGATCAGAAAGCGTATGTAATCGACGGTTGTATCTTTTACCTTTTTGGCTTCTTCTAAAGTAGCGAAGCTGTACTCAGCATAATCTGTGCTTTCATACTTGTTCAACTCTTCATTGTTCATGCCAAGTGTGGAAAAGTTATGAACGAGCTCGTAGGAAGTTTTGGTATCCACATTTTTCACAAAAATATCTTTCGAAAAGAATGAGCCTTGTTTCTCCACTTTAAAAATGACTCGAAACGGCTTCTCCTTATCCGAAACAAAACATTTAATGACAACGTCGATTTCCATCGTTTTGTAATCCACTGTGTGCTTCGGTTCCTGTTTTGGTTTCTGCATCCATTTCTTCAATATCCCCAGCACAAGATCCCTCCTCACACATGAACTTATTCTCATATTGTAGCGAATCCCTAGTTAATTGACAACCCAAATGGTAGAATCTTTATAATGTAAAGACGAGTTTTCTCTCATTTCAAGCTGCTCCCTGCTCGTTAAGAGATTTGGATGACAGCGACGACTTATATTTCCAAGTGATGAACAAACAGAGAAGCCCCGTCAATACCCCACAAGCCACAAATGCGCCGTTTGCTCCAAATCGATCCGCAATGAATCCCGAGAACAGGCTACCAATCGGTGTAGAGCCCGCGAATACAAGCGCATACACACTCATGACACGCGCGCGATACTCATCTTTGGCATACATTTGCAAGGCGGAGTTACTATTTGTAGCGAATAAAATGTTAAAGAAACCGGTACACGCAAGCAGTGTCCCACACACCCAAACCGAACCGCTCAACCCATTTAGAATTAAACAAATCGCAACCATGCAACTAGCAAGCATGCTCACCTTAAGTTTTGGCCCCTTTTTACTCCGGAATGACATCGTGAGTGCTCCCGCTAGCGATCCCACGCCCAAACAGGACATCAACGTACCGTAGGTCGTCTCTCCCATATGTAAGACATTTTTCGTAAACACGGGAATTAGAATATTAAAGTTAAAGGCAAGCGTACCAATAACAGTTACGAGCAGCACAGTTGGAGACAGAAGCGGATCCTTGGCAATATAGATGATACCGTCCTTAATTTCCTTCAGGATACCTTCCTTCGATCTCAGCTTACGCACATAGGGGGCAGCTTCAATATGAAATAAGCCATAGAGAACAGCTAGAAAGCTGACACCATTGAGCAAGAAACACCAGCCTGCGCCTAACCAAGCCATCATCACAGCGCCAATCGATGGACCAACGATTCTTGCCATATTAAACGTCGTAGAGTTAAGTGCGATCGCATTCATCAGATCTTCTTTACCCACGATTTCCACATTAAATGCCTGTCTGGTTGGCATATCCAGCGTGTTATTCAGACCTAGTAGAAGCGCTAGTACAAGAATATATTCATATCTCACCGTATCTGTCAGCACAAGAGCTGCTAAAGCAAAGGCGAGAATCATTGAAACCGTTTGGGTCAAAATAAGGATCTTCTTCTTTGGGAATTTATCCACGATAATGCCGGCAAACAAGGAAAACAACAGAATAGGGAGGAATTGACACGCAGCGACGATCCCCAGTTTAAGTGAGGACCCTGTCAGGGTTAGCACGAGCCAGGACTGCCCAATATTTTGCATCCAAGTCCCTATGAGCGATACACATTGACCAAACCACATATACCGATAATTCTTGTGGGTTAGAGCATGGAAATGACGATCAATGAACACGGACCCAGCAGCCCTCATATTCATATGTCTACCTCTTCCTCTGCAAAGTGAGCAGCATTATGACCCATTTTTTCTAAAATAATTAAAGCCATCTGTTTCTCTTCATCTGATAAGCCGAACGTCAATCGCTCACGCCAGTCGGTGAGCACTTTGCGAACATCTTCTTTAATTCCCCGTGCTTTATCCGTCAAAAAAACCTCATTGCATCTCTTATCTTTTTCGCTGACGGTGCGCGTTATGTAGCCTTGCTCTTCTAGCTTTTTTAATGCTTTCGCGGTCGTACCTTTATCAATTTTCAAATAGTCGGACAGCTCTTCCTGCGTCAAACCGTCCTCTTTATACAACGCATTGAGGAAAATATGCTGACCCCTGCCGATGTCATATTGCTTTAAGTGGTCACCGATATACATCTGTCCATATCGGTAAATCAGCGAGACCCACCTTGGAATCGAATTTCGCGTTTCAATCATCGTAACCCCTCCTTCAGTCTGATGTATGGAAACTTGACTAACTAAAAAATTTTAAAGGAACTCTGTAATAACTTAGTAAACCTTCATGTAATTTACAAAAAAAACACTAAATCGTTGCACTTGCCACTAATTTAGTGTACGCCGAATACGTTGCAAGTGCAACTAAATTTGGCGGAACTTTGTTAAGGAGGGAACTTCATCTATGCAGGGAGGTTCGACGTTTTGAGGCGATTTAGCGGCTGTAAGTGTGTTTTTCATCACTACAGCGCTTGATTTTACTTTTTCGACTACTATAGCAATGAATTTCATCCTTACAGCAGGATTTCATTGTTATGGCCAAATAAAAAATGAAGAGGCAAGTGGATACTTGCCCCTTCATTATCAGAAATAGCGCCTGCCGTTACACTTTCAACGCTCTTAAAGAAACTTCACGCATACCGGTCGCGATACCGCTGCCGTTTGCTCCGTTTCTTGCAGCATCCCTGTCTCCGCGTTCCTGCGGAAGATAACGATGCTGTTCGAATCCTGATTCGCCGCGAGCAGGAACTCGTCCTGCGGCGAAAGCGCGAAGTTCCGCGGCGTCCGCCCCCGCGTCGACTGCCAACCCACGACCGACAGCGTGCCGCTGTCTCGGTCAACTGCATAAACCGCGATACTATCGTGTCCGCGGTTTGATCCATACAAGAAGCGGCCATCCTCGGAGAGGTGGATGTCCGCGCAGAAGCTCACGCCGCTGAAGTCCTCCGGCAGCGTCGACAAGGTCTGCACCGCGGTCATGCTGCCCGCGTCCGCCTCATAAGACAGCACAGTCACTGTGCTATCCAGCTCATTGATCGCGTACACGTACGTACTGTCCGCGTTAAAAACCAAATGCCGCGGGCCCGCGCCCGGCTTCAGCGCTGCTGCACTATGCAGCAGCAAGTCACCGCTCTCCGCGTCAATGCGGCTAATGACCAGCCGATCAAGGCCTAGATCGGCCGAGACCGTGAATCGATTGTCCGGTGACGGAACAATCGAGTGCGCGTGCGGCGCTTCTTGGCGATCCGCCTGAGGTCCAAGCTCGCCTTCATGCTTAACCAGCTGCGTATGTACACCTAAACCGCCACCCGCTTCTATGGGGTACACGGTCACATCACCGCTTAAATAATTCGCCACATACACCCTGCGATTTGTGTCATCCAAGCTTATATAACAAGGGGCAGAGCCGTCTGCTGGCTGTTGATTGATTTTGCTCAATCGACCTGTACCCGCTTCAATTGCGTAGGCTGCAGCCGAACCGCCGTAACGTCCCTCGTACGTTTCTGTTTCACTCACAGCGTATAAGACGGTTTTGTCCTTGTTCACCACTAGAAACGAGGCATTCGGCAAATCGCTGTACGTTTCAACCAGTGTCATCTCGCCATTTTGCCCATTAAAGCTATATAATGAAATCCCCACCGGATGCTGTTCATCCGTGTATGAACCGATATAAACATAAGAAACACCGTTTTTCTTATCTACATTTGCATTTGCACTCGTATTTGCACTCGTACGCTCATTTGCCATTTGCAACTCTGCCTCCCAATTATCTCTATGATTTGTTCCTCAGTTTCCAACGATTCCACATTGCTGTCACACACATGGCGATAATCGCACCATACAGCGCAAGCTCCATATCATGCTGGGCGTCCCATGGATCCCCCTGTGCACCAACAAATAGAGTACCCATCTCTGGGGCTACGATCTTCGCCACCCACATCTCGATAAGCTCATAAAAAGCACCCATAGCCAAAACGATAACACACGTCATCCCATAAATCCATCTTCTCCCAAGTGTTGTCCAGGCGCGCAATCCCTCACAAATGGGATAGGCACACATAAGCCCGAAACTCAGATGAACGAGCCGATCGAAATTATCGCGTTCTGACCCAACTAAGATACTTAACCAATGATCAAACCAGGTTCCATTGTAGGAAAAGTGGGCTCCGACACTATGCAGCAGCAGAAAGCTCGCAAACAATCCATAGGATAGATTCGAAAATGCAAAAACGCGAAACGTAGCGATCAGCCCAATCAGGGCTGCCCAGATCAATAAATTTTCAAGCACCCAATCCCCTCGACTATGCGGCGTAATCGCTAACCATCCCCACACACCAAGCCAAACTATGATAATCATTTGCAAAATCCAGTTCGTTTTGAAAGGTTTCGTTATCGCTTTTGATTTCGTTATTGTACTCGCTTTTGTTTGCATGTGCACAGCCCCCCTTATCGTCTCTTCAGACTTAGAGTACCGTGCTGCCGCACTTACCAAAAGTACTAACTTTTTCTAGTACCGAGCCTCAAACTCGCTCATTTAGCTAAATAATCCTCTTACATATAAGCTCCGAAACTCACTTGGCGTCATCCCTTCATGCTCATGAAACCGCTGATTGAAATAGCTCGCAGAGGTATAGCCCGCTTCAACCGCGATGTCCTTAATCGGCCAATTTTCTTTCTCAATTAAGCGCTGCTTAGCGAATTGAATACGGCACAGCGTGATGAACGACAACGGCGTCATCGAGGTAGCTTTTCGAAATATTTTGCAAAAATAGTACGTACTCACACCCGTGAGCTCCGCCCACTCTTCGAGATTGAAAGGTTCGCATGCTTTACTCTGCATGGTTGGCAGCAAGGCTAGAATCCGATCGACCGATTCCGTCCCTCGATTGACTGTTAATGGCGTCGCATAGCTCATAAACTCACACAAAATCATGTAGTTCAGCGTGCTCAACTGGGTAGGACGAAGAATTTGATGTGCTTCTGCTTCTAAGAGCAGCTCATTGAAAGCTTTCTCAAGTTCAGCACTTCTTTTTAACGTCCATAGATTGCGTAGGAAGCCTTTTTCCAAGAGAAACTCCTTAATGTGATCCCCATAAAAATGTACCCAACGGATATCCCACGGATCATCCTTGGAACTGTAGTAGCGCTGCGCTTGATAAGGCAAAAATAAGAAAGCATCCCCCTTTTGCAAGGTGTACTGCTGCCCCTCGATCTCTACATAGCCCTTACCTGAGATGATAAAATGCAAGCTATACGTCGTCCATAGGCCTTCCGGTCTCTCAACATCGTGATTCGTTTGGTTGCTGTACCAGCCTACGGATTCAGGAAATATGAAATAAGTCGAGTTTTGTAGGGTAGGTAACATGACTTGCCGATGCATAAGCTGCATAAGTTCACACCTCATCTCTAATGACAATATTACGATAGTCTCTTCAATATATTATTATATTCATTTTAAATAACTCATTTTATAATAGCAATATAACGTTACACATTCCGCAAGACAAAGGAGAACTGCTGTCATGACTAAACTACGTTGGGGAATTCTAGGCTGCGCGAATATTGCAATCCGTGCCTGTATTCCGGGAATTGGGCAATCACAAACGGGTGTTGTAAGCGCAATCGCGAGCCGAAGCTTGGAAAAGTCACAAGAGGTTGCCACTCGACTTGAGATCCCTAAGGCCTATGGAAGCTATGAAGAATTAATCGAGGATCCGGATATCGATGCGATCTACATCCCCCTTCCAAACCATCTACATAAAGAGTGGACGATCCGCGCGGCTCAGGCAGGTAAGCATGTGTTATGTGAGAAGCCTGCTGCTTTGACGACAGCTGAGGTCCGGGAAATGATTTCGGCAGCTGAAGAAGCTGGTGTTCTATTTGCCGAGGCGTTTATGTATCGTCATCACCCACGCTACGAGCGTGTCAAAGTGATTATGCAATCCGGTGAAATCGGAGATATTCGCGGTATTCACGGCACATTCACCTTCAGCAACCCTGATGATAGCAAAAATGTTCGTTACGTCCGTGAATGGGGCGGCGGCTCGGTCTATGACGTAGGCTGCTATCCGCTGAGTGCGGCTAGATTTCTTCTAGAACGTGAGCCTGAGGCAGTCACTACGCATGCTTTCTTCTCCCCCGAACATGATAACGTCGATATGATGATGTCTGGACTCGTTGAATTCAGCGGCAATGTGGCACTCACCTTCGATTGCGGCATGTGGGCATCGTTCCGAAACACGCTTGAGATTCTCGGCTCCAAGGGACGGATCGTAATTCCTTCGGCTTTTATTACACCTACCGAAGAATCCGGTCATTTCCAAGTGTATGTTGGCAACGAGCAGCGCGAGGAGAAAGTGCCTTTCCTTAACCAATATGCTCTGCAGGTTGACGATTTGGCGTATGCCGCTTGGGGCGAGAAAGCCCAGCGCTTCCCTGCGCAAGATGCCATTTCTAATATGAAAGTCATTGATGCTTGTCTGAAATCGGCTACAGAACGTTCACGTGTTGAGATTCAATAATTGTAATCGAGAGGCTGGGGATTAAGATATGAATCACATTCAGATTAAAGGATTGGATAAACCAGTATCCAAACTGGTTATGGGATCAGATTTCTTCACATTGAACAATGGTCACGAAGTTAGCGAAATTCTCCACCACTATCTAGCCATTGGAGGGAATACGATTGATTCCGCTCACATCTATTGCGGGGGGCAAAGCGAGCAAGCCTTAGGCATTTGGCTGGAGGAAACGGGTAAAAGAGAAGAAATGGTGCTATTCACCAAAGGCGCTCATCATGATCAGAATGGCCCTCGCGTGAATCCTGAAGCGATTCGCCATGATCTGATGACAAGTCTTGAGCGGATGCGTACGGATTACATCGATTTGTACGGTCTGCATCGTGATGACCCTGCAACACCTGTTGGTATCATTGTCGAAGCACTGAATGAGCATCTGGAAGCAGGACGTATTCGCGCTTTTGGCGGCTCCAACTGGACCCATCAGCGTCTGCAGGAAGCGAACGAGTACGCCGCTCAACATGGCCTTGTAGGCTTTAGCTTCAGCTCGCCAAATCTTAGTCTCGCAAAGCCCAACGAGCCTTTCTGGTCTGGCTGCGTGTCGGCAGATGCGGAGGCCTTGCGCTGGTACGAAGAGCAGCAGTTTCCGCTGCTATCCTGGTCTTCGCAGGCGCGCGGCTTCTTCACCGGCCGGTTCTCGACGGAGAACCGGGACAATGCCGATCTCGTCCGCGTTTTCTACAGCGACGAGAATTGGACGCGGCTACAGCGGGCGCAGCAGCTCGGTCAGGAGAAGGGCGTCAGCGCGATCCAGATTGCGCTGGCTTATGTGCTGAGCCAGCCGTTCCCGGCGTGCGCGCTCATCGGTCCGCGCACAGAGGCGGAGATGGTCTCCTGCCGCGACGGCGCAGAACTTGTGCTGTCGGCGCAGGAGCTAGCCTGGCTTGATTTGACCGGAGCTACGGTGTAGCTCTGGGTAACGGCAAAAGGCTGTCCCAAAAGGTGAAATTAACCTCTAGGGACGGCCTTTTTGTTTAAGGGGATAGACTCACACATATGCTGAAAGCGTGAAAACCATCCATACAGAGGCACGGAAATAATCTGCATGTAATATAACGTTGAAACATCACTAAGCGCCAAAAGTAGGTGCTCCTTTAGGTCATAGATACACAATAGAAGCGGTCAACCACCACTATTTCACTCCTAAGTAGCCAATCATTCCAAAATAAGAGTGGTCAACCACTCTTAAACATCAGTAGAAGGTGGAAATTCAGGGCACATCTGATCAATAGAAGCGGTTGACCACTGCTATTTCACTCCTAAATAGCCAATCCTTTAAAATAAGAGTGGTCAACCACTCTTATCCCTACTCAAAGTGGGCCGCTCCGAAGTAGAAATTGCTCTTTTGAAACAGCCCCTTTTCTTTTAGACCTCAATTGACGCCGAGGCGGAACGTAGATGCGCATTTGTCCGATTTAGTCGGTTTTGCCCCTTTTTCCGCTGAAATAAAAGCTCTAGGTTCCCCATCTCGCCAATAGATCATCAATCTACACCTCCATCTCGACTACCAACAATTCCCAGATCTGCAATTCCGGAATCGTAACCGTCAGGACCTTCCCTTTTTCCCCTGTATGCATGGAATAGTCCACTTCCTGAGGACGTCCCAGATGGCTATCCGGCGACGCCATAAAAACAGACTTTACATCTCCATCTAGCAGTATACTTACCTTAAATGCCTTTTGCGTTAGGGGGAGGTTCTTGCCTTCATTCCATAAATCATCATTATTAGTCAAATTAATGAAGTTAACTGTCTTATATCTCTCGTTTTCTTTAATAATCGTCCAAACCTTCCCCGCTTCACCGTAGGAGCTGCGTGCCAAACCTTCGAACATATATTCGAAATTATCGCCATCTGTGTGCGTCATCGAAACGTCTCGCAAGGAATCATCATGCAGCACATTGGTATAGCGAATGATGAAATCATAATAATCTCGGATTTGCCTCATAAATGCCGGATCCTCCAGCGTAGTATGATCCACATAATAACCTTGTGTCAGCACTCCATTCTTCTCCCCATGAAGGAGATGAGAGCCCCCGTTAGCCGTAATAACGGCCGTTAAGAGGAGCGCCGACACATTAGCTTGCTCAATTGTCTCTGGTGCAGCTTCCTTAAATGGCTTGAGATAAGCAGCCAGAATAACTGGCTTCCCTTGACTGACCAGCTTCGCACGAGAAATGATCCCCTGGATGTGATGGTAACGCTCATAAGGATGCCACACCTCCACATAGATCGCATTTTGCTCCGCCAAACCGACCGTATCCACAGGCCAATTGCCGACATTGTTGAATATGAGGCAAATATCATCCTTGCTCTGTTCGAGTGCCCTTCTCGTGTTATCGATCAATATCGGGAAATGCTCCTGCAGCCGCTCTAATTTCTCAACATCGTTCAGCCGTGATATGGCCGTTTTCGGAAATCCATACGTATCCATGTGGATACCGTCAAAGTCTAGCTGCTCGACGGCTTTGACATACTCCCCAATAATATGTTGGTGCCATGGGGATTCCAGCGAGGTATTCATGATGTAGAAAATATCGATAAATGTATGCACTTTCCCCGTGCTGTCATAAAGTGCCCATTCTGGATGCCTCTCGTAGAATCCCTTATTCGCCGCATACACCGCACCATAGGCCATCGCTTTCATGCCGTACTGATGGCAAAGCGCAATTTTTTCCTTCACAACTCCTATACTGAGATCGCGTCCCATTAAATCACGAAATTCATCCTGTGGCGGAATAAGATCGTCATGCTTATACATCCAGTCGTAAAATTGCACAACATTCAAATGCAGCTTGTTGATATAGTCTACATCCGCCGTAACGCCCGCCTCTGAGGTGTAGAAATCACTCAGAAATCCATAGCGGATGGATTTACGCCAATTGGAAACAACATCGAAGGATGTCGCGTGCTCATCAATCAGAACGCCCTTCTCATAGAGGAATACATCCACCCCGTAGCCGTTACACGCAGCATCCTTAGGGGCAATCGCCAGTTCAATCATCGTTATCCCAGAAGGCTTTGCCACTACATCTCTCGTGTACACCTCCAATTGTTGCTGTAAAAATGTCAGGTTGGTGCCCAAATGGAGCATTAGAGATGCATCAGTGGGATTGGCAATCTCAATGACAATGGTAATGCTCTCATTTCGAATAAACTGTGCCTTCTTCGGGTAGGTATCATGAATATAAGGCTGCGCTGGATTCACTGTGTTCATCCTTTCACCGCTCCTGCGGTTATGCCCTTAATAAAATACTTTTGGAAAATAAGAAACGTAATGACCGCAGGCGATACGCCAATAACCGCTGCCGCTGCCATCAGGTTCCATTGTGCACCATAGCTTTGGAAAAACATGTTGATCGCCAGCGGTACGGTTCTCATGGACTGACTTTGCAGAAAAAATACAGCCTGCCCATAGTTATTCCAGATGGATAAGCCCGAAATAATGACCACAGACGCGGTCACAGGCTTTAGGAAATGGAAGGTGATTCGCCAAAAAGCCGAGAAATACGTACAGCCGTCCATGATAGCCGACTCCTCTACCTCTCGTGGCAGCGCCTTGATGAAGCTGGTGTACAGAAAGATGGCAAGAGGCAGTGAATTGGTTGCAAGCAGTAAAATCATCGCCCAATGCGAGTTAATTCCATGAATGTTTTTCATCAACGTATACAGGGGGACCGTAATGATAATTGCAGGAATCATCATACACAACAGCAACGTCGTATAGATCGCCGAGTTCCACTTGTTTTTAAACCTAGCGATTGAATAGCCCGCCGTACTAGATACGAGAACGATCGCGAGCACCGCTCCCACTGTGATAATGAGAGAATTGATGATCGCGTTGCCTAGCTTCGATGATTTCCAAGCACTGCTAAAATTCTGGAAATGGAAATCCGGAAGGAGATTGATCCCATCAAACATGGTGCGCGATGGCGGATTCAAGGCTAAATATAACAAGACGTAGAAAGGAATAATCGAAAGCAAAGCCATCATGAATACGATTACATATTTACTAATATGGTTGGTTAATTTCATAGGACTGCCCTCTCACATTTCGTACTCTTTCGATTTGGTTGTTCGAAGAAACACATAGACCGGTATGATAATTATGGCGAACAAAATGAGAGCCACTGCTGTCGAATAGCCCGTAAAGCTGCCATATAACATTCGCAGGATATAAATACTTAAGGATTCCGTACTGTAGCCTGGTCCACCGTCCGTGAGTGCTATGATCACGTCAAATACGGAGAGGGAGCCAATGATATTGGTCACGATATTGATTTTGATCGAAGGGTACAACATGGGAATGGTGATATACCGCAAAGTTGCGAGGTAGCTAGCGCCGTCTATTTTGCCTTGTTCGTAGATTTCCTTTGGGATCGATTGAAGTCCAGCTAAGTAGACAACCATCGTGATGCCTACATATTGCCAGACGTTGACCAAAACTAATACTTTTAAAGCCGAAGAGCTGTCACCAAGCCAATCCCCACTCAAAAAGCCAAGATGAAGCTGATTCAGCACATGATACAGAAAGCCCCGCTCAGGTTGAAGAATGAAATACCAGATATAGCCCATAATGAGCGGACTAATTACGGCAGGCAAATAGACAATCGTACGAACGATACTCTTGCCTTTAAATTGACGGTCTAACAGTAACGCATACAAAAAGCCAAAAAGATTCAGCAGCGGAGCGCTCCCTAGTGCGAATAGAACTGTGTTCTTCACATCAGTCATGGCACGATCATCATGAAAAAATGCGATAAAGTTATCCAATCCGATGAACGTGGCTGCCTTGATTCCGTTCGAGTCGGTTAAACTGATGCCTATTCCCTGCGTGAGGGGATATATGAAAAAGAAAGTAAACAACAGAATGGCCGGCAGTGCCATGAATTTATGCAAATGAGTGCTAATTCTACGAAGCAGCATAAGTGTGTTCTCTCCTATCTGATTAATGTGGGAAGAATTCACCCTAGATTCCCGTGAATTCTCCCCCACATTACCTGACTTTGTTTGATGTGCTATTTTTTATTCGTAGCGTTCCAAGCTTTGTCCCATGTAGCTGTGTACTCTTTGGCGAAGTCGATGGATGTTTTATATTTACCTGCCAACAGCTCCTGCACCATTCTTCCCGCATCATCACCGGAGAACCCGGAAGGTGTATCTGTGAATGCAATGTTCACACCGGTTTTCAAGGCAGCTGACGCTTGATCCTTCAGTGGACCCCAGTCTGCGCTCACATCTGTGAAGGAAGGAGGCGTTTTCAAGAATTCACTGTAGGTTTTCAGATTTTCAGGTTTGAAGAGAAAGTCTAAGAAAAGCTTGGCTTCTTGTTTGTGTTTGGAATCTGCTGTGATCGCATATCTGGAATCGTCAGCCGAGATAACCACTGGCTTCGTTCCGTCAATCAGCGCCGGGAATGGGCTAAATCCGATATCGTCCTTCAGATTTGGATTAATTTTGAGTAAATCGCCGAGTACCCACATGCCTTGAGAGATCAAAGCCGTTTTGCCTGCAGCAAACGATTCTTTTTGGTTGTCATAGGTTGCTGTCAGCGCGTCTTTGTTAATCAGACCATCGCTTTTCAATTTGAGCAGTCTTGCCGCAAAGGTATCGATACTGCCGTTAGGCGCATCAAATGCCAATTTGTCTTTCTCATTATTGATGAAAGCTAGACGTGCAGGGTTCACTCCGTATTTCTGCTTCACAACACCATGCGCCATAAACTCAATCAAATGTCCAAGTGTCCATGAATCTTTACCAGCTAAGAACATCGGTGTGATATCTGGTTTCTTGGCTTTGATTGCTTTGAGATTGGACTCGAATTCCGACCAGGTTAGCGCTTCCTTCAAGCCTAGCTCCCCAAACAATTTCTTGTTATAGAAAATACCTGCCATTGTAACGTTGGTCGCTACACGGAACTGCTTCCCTGTCTTCACATCGGTGGACAATTCTTTCACGGATGGTAACACTCTAGACCAGAATGCCTCGCCCGACAGATCTAAATATTTGCCCTGATCGATATAATCCTGTTCAACAACCGTGGTGATATCAGGGACATCTCCGGAGGCAAATTTAACTTTAATGACATTGCTCGCGTCCTTCTGGTATTCCTGTTCAACTTCAATTCCTGGATTTGCTGCGTTAAACTTCTTAATCAGATCATTCATTAACTCAACTGTTTCTACTTTGCCCGTAAAAAATTTCAGCTTCACTTTTTCTTTCGCCGGCGCTGGAGTTGGTGCTGCTGTGGCTGCTGCCGTACTTGCCCCCGGCGTACTGCTAGGCGTTGAACTTCCACTGCTGCATGCCCCTAATGTGGATACGAGTAACGCACTGGCTGCAGCCAACGACAATGATTTTTTAATCACGCTGCTTCCTCCCTTTTATGCTTGCGATGTTTGGTTGCTACAGCTTAATCTTACTTCGATCTGAGCGGCGTTGAATACACCATTTTTTCATGATCATGGTACGGTTTTTTATGCTTTGATGGAAAACCGCTAATCAGCACAGCCGTTGAGCCTGTTACGGCCGCATGGTTCGACTTAGGCGCACTTGCCTATGAAGGGAAATCCGATGTTCGTGTGCTTCCTATACAAGTCAATGTGGGTGCTTACAAAACGATTAATGTGACAACGAACGTGTCCTCTGATCTGTCGCAGTGGAGCAATGTTCCTTATTATCAAGATGTGAAAGCTGATACAGCCTCCACGTCTGCGGATACAGATATCGCAAAGGTGTACGTTTCGAATGACGCAAACAACCTCTATGTCCGTATAAAAAATAAAAGCGGATTATTGCCAGCTTCCGGTGCAACGCCTAAATTCGGGATGTACGTGTATGGAACAGACCTGAAGAACAGCGCAGCTGCGTCCAAATCGACTGGCATTATCCACACTTTCCAGTACGGGAACTGCAGCTACCGGAGACTGGTCCAACCTGAACATTGTGATAGCTCGTCAAAATCCTAGCACATCCGTGTGGTCCGATGACGATTTCCTTTCCATCCACTATAGCGTCATGCTAATTAGGAGAATTGGCATACACCAAGAAAACCAAAATCGTTTATGCTCCGTTACCTTAATTAGAATACACGTTAAGGAGTTGGTAGCTTTGAACAAATGGATGCAAGCAAGCATTTGTGGCATGATCATACTCGCTGCCACGGGGTGCAGCGCGAAAGAAGCCGGGCCGGCGACAGGCTCGCCGGCCGCTGTAATGAACACGCCGTCACCTGTGGCAACGGCGGTGGCAGCATCGCCGACTCCACAGGTGTCGGCAACGATCGTGCCTTCGGCGTCGCCTGTGCCTACGGCAACGGCAAGCCCGGCAGCTGTAGCCAGCGCAGCGCCGCAGCCACAAGCTTCGGCGTCACCTACGCCTTCCTCGCCGAAGCCGACATCAACGCCGTCTCCGGTAAGCGCCACGCCGACGCCGGCGCCGACGCCTTCCGTTAAGCCGCAGGCGACGGTAAGCAGCACGGGCAGCAGCAGTGCAAAAGCCGAGCTGCTGTACAAGGATAATTGCCTAGTCTGTCATGGCGTAGGCTTAGCAGGAGATTACGGTCCGAACCTGACGAAAGTCGGTTCGCGTAAGACCAAGGATCAAATCGTCGCGCAAATTATGAACGGCAAGGTCGAAATGCCCCCTTTCAAAGACACTTTGAAACCGGAGGACATCGAAGCATTAGCAAATTGGCTCTCAGCCCAAAAATAAGTACTAGACCTGGTTCTTATGTGACCAAAATAAACGCACCGTCCTTCTTGGACGGTTGCGTTTATTTTGAATATAACCGACTAACTTCTCGCCCATTGCCACTGCTTCTCACGAATTAGTCGACCACTCTTATTTTAAAGGATTGGCTACTTAGGAGTGGGATAGCGGTGGTTAACCGCTTCTATTGATCAGATGTGCCTTGAATTTATGCCTATAGTTAAGAGTGGTTGACCACTCTTATTTTAAAGGATTGGCTACTTAGGAGTGAAATAGCGGTGGTTAACCGCTTCTATTGATCAGATGTGCCTTGGATTTATGCCTTCTACTGATAGTTAAGAGTGGTTCCGACTAACTTCACACCCACTGCCACTGCTTCTCAAGAATTAGTCGATTTTTTCGACTAACTCAACGACGCCTACCTCATTACTCGTGGTTTTCTCGGCGTTAGGGACGAAGCTGATCTTCTCGAATACTCCGACCGTCTCCTATAAAATTCAAACGCCGCCAGCTCCGACAAATAGGAGATAGCGGCGTTTGCTTCACGCGAAAAATTATTTATATTCACCGGTTAAGGAAAACATCGTGCACTGGGGTAAGCTGCGCTCCCCCCAAACCCTATCCTATTCCTTATGAGAAAGCAATCTCATGTCAGGATCATGTCTAGGAAGTGCAATCGTTACACACGTCCCTTTCTCAGGAATACTGTCAATCGTGAGCCCATACATCGCGCCATATTTCATTTTTATGCGTTTATTCACGTTGACGAGTCCAATACCCGTCCCAGACTTACGGCTATCAACCAGCACTACATCCTGAACATTCAGCTGCTCTACCTTGCTCCTCAGCCTGTCCAACACAGTTGCGTCCATACCCTTGCCGTCATCTTCAATATAAAAGTAAAGCAGCTCATCTTCCACCTTACTTGTGATGGTGATGCTTGTCATTCCTTTCTTCCTTTCGCAACCGTGAATAACTGCGTTTTCTACTGCTGGCTGCAGTAAAAAGGAAGGAATTTGATAATCAAATAACGATTCCTCAATGGAAATGGCATACGTAAGCCTTCCTTCAAAACGACCTTTTTGAATACTGAGATAAGCATGAAGCAAGTTGATCTCCTGCCCAACTGTAATTTCAGTATCCCAAGTTGCCATGCTTCTTAAGAGGCTGCTTAACTTATTGATATGATCCACGGCTTGCTCTTGTTTGCCGCTCTGCATGAGCAGACTGATCATGTTTAAGGTGTTAAATATAAAATGAGGACGGATTTGATTAAATAACGTTGTGATTTGGGCTTCTTTTTGCAGGAAATTCGCTTCATAGACTTCGCCTACAAGTCGCGAGTTTTGTTCAAACATATCCTTAATTCTAAGGATCATCTTATTAAAAGATGAGCTCAAATAGCCAATTTCGTCATTTCTAAGTTCAGGAAACGTGATGGACAAATTACCGCGATTGATCTCTTTTGTCAATTTCACAATGTGTAACAAGGGATTTAAGAATCTTTTGATAAAAAAAATTAGAACCAAGATAGCCAGCAGTGAGGAGAACAAGGCCATTAAGTAGGCTTTATTCCGGGTTTGGGAGGCGTTCTTGTTGAGTTCGGATACAGAATTTATCGCGACAATCGTCCAATTGGAACGGGGAATGGGAACGGCATTCAGCAAATACGATTCGTTGCCTTGTTTGATTTTCGTGTTGGAGATCCCATGACTGTGAATAGTGTTATAGAAATCCTGTTCATTTCCCTCTGAAATATTAGAGAAAATCAGATTTCGGTTGCCATCGATAATAAAAAGTCCACCTCTATCCCCCATCCGAACCTTGTTACAGATCGACTCAATTCCGCTATAATTTGCGTCTACTTTAATGACCCCGATAATTCTCTCCGTATCCTTCGTGCTTCTCAACTGCCTGACAATGGAAAACACTTTTCTCTTCGGGTTCTTAATAATTTGCTGCAGATGTGTCGGAATGAAAATGGATTCACGCGTGGAGTAAGCATTTCTATACCAGTCGAAATTTTTATAATCGATTGTCGTATTGAGATTAATCTGTTCTTTACCACTAGCATAGATATTATCCGTTAACACAAATACGTTCAGAATATCATTTCTAGGTATGATCATGATCTCATCTAGAAAGCTCTCAATAGTTCTCGTTTTATCTAATGTATCTATTTCAGAACCTTCTGTATTTTTTTCTAAGGCAGCCATCACTTCTCGATTCCGATAAGGGGCAACGGACAAACGAGATAAATCATCTAAATAAGAATCAATATTTAACGATACTTGCTCAATAATCTGCTGCACACTATCCGCTGATTGTTTCTCAAAATCACCTGTATATTGAATATAAGAAAGCAGCGATACCACGATGACCGAACAGAGGATAAGCATACCCGTCATGATCAGTAATTTTGACTTAATACTCCAATCCTTATACTTTCTTGGTCGAATATATGGGATCATGAAGAGCACCTCAGTGTCTTAGTGGGTAAATTCGAACCTTACGAGCTATTCTAGTTGTTCTATCAATATATCATATTTTGGGCTAATAGAATGATCATGCCCGCTTCGAAATCGCCTAATTAGACACCGATTTTTTTAGGTAAAGGTGCGATCTTTTTAGGTGCTGACTTTTGCAAAGGAATCCAGAAAGACGCTGTCGAATATCGTGTGAAACAAATTTATTCTCCTATTTTAAATAAGGTGGCGTGCTATGTACAACTTGCTAATTGTTGAAGACGAACCACTGACAAGGGAATATCTGAAGACCAATATTCCCTTTCTTCATGACCAATGGACGGTTACCGCAGAGGCTGCCGATGGATACGAGGCGTGGGAGCTGCTGGTCCACCAACGATTTGATCTTATTATTACCGATATCAAAATGCCCGAGATGGATGGCATTGCGTTGTGCAAGAAGATTTCTGAACAATTCCCACAGCAGAAAGTTGTAATTTTATCCGGACATGACGAATTCTCATTTGCTAAAGAAGCCATTCGGTATGGCGTTCACAGTTACTTATTAAAGCCTTTGGTCAAAGAAGAGTTAATTGCAACGTTTACGAAGATAACCGCTGAGCTCCAGAAAGAAACGAGCGAGGAACTCATTTACCGGACGATGCGGAACGTATCCGAAGACACCAAACAGCAAGTCGTCAAACAATTTCTGAAAGCGGTTGTTTCTGACAGCGCCGTGGAGATAAAAGCCCTTTATCCTTTATTTTACCGCCTAAAGGTCAATCTCATTGAAGCAGAAGCCATGATCATGATCGTGGATTTGGACCAAGAGAAAATTTTGGAACGAGATGTTCCGATAAGTGATATTTCGATTTTCAGATTTATTTTACATAAAGTCACCACAGAGATTGTTGAGGATGCTGGAGCTGAAACCGTGTTTTTTGACGATGATCAAAACACGGTCCTGCTGATCTCTGGTGAAAGCGAAGAGGAGTTGCTGCACAAATGCAGTCTTCTGCACGATAAAATCTACACCGAGATTCAGAAGAATACGGGGATTACCATTGTCAGCGCCACGGGTTCTGCAGAAAGCGATGTGCTTCAACTATTCGCTTCCTACCAGAAAGCACGTAAAATCATGAAAGCCCGGCTTCTTCTTCCTGCCCAATCATTTTTCAGCTACAAGGAAAGCTGTGGCGCCCTGAATGACATCGGCGAGTTGGACAAAGCCATTGCTTCCATCAAGTCCGGGCTGCTCGATAACAACGACATGGCTTGCTTCATGGCCGTTAAAAACTATGTGAGTCTCATCCCACAGCCCCCTACCCATGCTTCCATGATGAAATTCGGTGTTCACCTCATTCGCAGCATAGCCGGAATCCGCTCGGATACACTAAGTGAACTTAGAGAAGCTGCCTTACACAAGCTGAAGGGCTGCATCTTCTCCACCAGAGATGATATTCTTAAGGAAGAAGCCGCGGCACTTTTCAGAGAAATCGTAAAGCAGCTGTCAATGAGCAATCAACCAAGCCCAGATCCTCTGAACGATCAGGATCTTGTTACGCAAGCGAAGGAGTATATTTATGCTCATTATTCAGAACCGCTGAGCCTTGCGCTCATTGCTGAGAAAATCGGTGTTTCCTCCAGCTATTTGAGCAACATTTTCCATAAAAAAATGAACGAGCCTTATATCAAATTTCTCACAAAAATAAGGATGGAGCAGGCGGCTAAGCAGTTGAAGGCCTTACCTTTAGAGAAAGTCTATGATGTTGCGGAAAGGGTCGGCTATCTAAGCGTGAAGCATTTCTCTCATATGTTTAAGCAATATTTCGGAATGCCGCCTGGCGAATTTCAAGAAATGCACACTTCAAGCAAAAATGAGGGCGTAAACGGCTGATACACGCATGATCCGTTGGACGCCCCTCCTTCGCCATGATAAGATATAAAGTAACGTTACTTTTAACCAAATAAGCAGGTTTACATACGATCGTTACTTAGCTTGCCGGACAGGGAGCTGTTAGGGGGTACCATGGGAAAGACTGATGTTCGCCGAGATGCCATCATGCATGCGATTAAAGATAAGGGCTCCATTGCCTTGACGGATATTGTAAAGCAATTCAATGTATCTGAAGCAACAGCAAGACGAGATCTTGAGATTCTTGAACAAGAAAAGCGCTGTATCCGTACTTTTGGCGGTGCCGTTCTTGAAAGCTTGAAAGTTGAGGTCCCCTTCTTTAATAAGATGGAGCTTTATACCGAGGAAAAGAAAGAAATTGCGGACAAGGCACTGCGTTATATTGAAGACGGCGATATTATTGGACTAACTGGCGGAACGACGACGACCTTTATCGCGAAGAAACTGAACCAGTTCAAGAACCTTACTGTTATTACAAATGCGGTAAACATTGCCTACGAGCTCATTGGTACGCCTGGGCTGCAGCTGATTCTGACAGGTGGTGTGATTCGCACACAAACGTTCGAATTATCTGGACCGCTTGCCAACGCAACACTCGATAATCTAAGCATCCGCAAAACGTTCATGGGATGCGATGGCATTTCCCTCTCGCGCGGGATGATGATTTACAATGAGCTTGAAGCGGAGACGAATCGCCGCATGATGAAGCAATCGATGGAAACGTATCTCGTTGCTGATCATTCCAAATTCAGCCGAAGCTCCTTGTTCGTGATCGGTGAGGTGCAGGAAGCCGTCGGTATCATTAGCGATTCCTCCATCACACCCGAGATGAAGCTGGCCTTTAAGGAATCCGGGACACCATTTCTGTAATCCCCTTTGTAATTGCCTATTTCTTCACCAATAGCTTCCTCTCGTTCCATATCTCATTCTGAGGCCTGGCTTCTAGGGGATATAACAAAAACGCGATTTCACTGGCCTTCAAAGCATTGTGATATCGCGTTTTTTATTTTTCTTATTTCAGTTCACTGCTCGGCTGTGGAATTTGCCCAGACTGCATTTTCAAAGATGGCACCATAATACCTACGCCGATAACAAAGAGTAACGCTGACGCAAGGTAGATCGATTCAAGTGAGAATGTCGCCTTGATGGTGCCCGCTAGACTCATTGTAATCACCATCGCCCCCATGAAGAGCGGAGTTAGGATGCCATTCACACGGCCAACGAACGATTCTTCTGTATTTCCAAGGATCAATGTATTAATACCAATTTGGATGGCCGGCATCACAAGACCTGAAATGAACTGCATAGCAAGCGCAAACCAGAATAAGGGAGTCATCCCCATCAAGGCAAAGGTACCCGCACTAACAGCCATACCGATTGTAAGCATCGCCTGTGGAGATATTTTTTTGGAGAAGGCCATTGTTACGCCTCCGCCTACGATCATCGCGACCCCATTTGCCACCATAAACCACTGTAGATTCTCCTTAGCCAAGCCTAGATGCTCAGTTACAAGGAAAATTCCAAGAGGGCTAATTAAGCCAATTGCCAGACCCGCAACAGCGAAACAACCGCCAAGGATCACTAGCATTCTGTTTCTCATTACATAGCGTAAGCCTTGACCCATTTCCGCAAGAATATGCGTAGTCCGCGGCTCCGCGGTCTTCTCTTGTCTAGGATCTGCAGGAAGAAACATGAGAACGACAGCAGAAAGCAGGAAGCATGCTCCCATAATGGCAACGGCGGTTTCAATCCCAAAATGATAGTAAACGAAAGTTCCTAAGATTGGACCCAAAATCATAAAAATTGCCATCATCGATTGAAACATAGACATGCCCATTTGCATTTGGGATTCATGAACGTGCACTTTAAACAGCTTCATCCCGGAAGGTTGCGAGAATTGGGATAGAATTGATGACACCAAGGTGGCAAAGAAGATTGCTTTCCAAGATCCCATATACAACGTAATCAAAATAACGAACACGGAAGCTGCGCTTAAAATGTCACACCAGACCATCGTCAGCTTAGGCCGCCAACGATCCGCGAATGCTCCGCCAATAAAGGAGAAGATAAAGATCGGCGCAAACTCCGCAACGGAAATTAAGGAAACAGAGTAAGGATCATTATTCGTCATGTCCGTCACATAGAGCAGGATCGCAAAGTTACGTATCCAAATCCCGACTTGGAGCAAAAGGCCCGAAAGCATAATCGTTTGTACGAATCGACTGGCAAAAAAAGATTTCATCGTTGGCTCAGCTTGAGCGTTTGAATGACTCATGAGAAAAGAAAACACCCCTTTGTAAATAGATCACTAGTGAAATGCGTGCATTCTTCCTACGTATAAGGAAGCAAAAAAGTTTCACAAGCCTTTCTGATTTTACAAAGAGATGCGGCAAGAAACTAGATAAAATTTCTATATACCTAATTTCTCCTTATTCCTGTCTCCAGCCAATCGGGTATTGCTCTGATAATGTCACAGGTAAACGCCCAACGGCAACTTCACGTCCGAGTAATACATTAGCCAGTGAAACCATTGCTAGCGGACGATTCTCATAGCAGGCATAGTACGTCTTCACTTCAGGGAATTCAAGCAAGTCATATGGATTTCGCCCTGCCGCGACGATGAGGTGCAAATCTTCCTTTTTAGCCAAAGCATTGACCAACGCGGATTGACCGAAGAAGAAGGTTGCATTGTAAGTGACAATAACGACTTGCTCAGCACCTTCACTAACCTTGATCATCTCTGCAATTTCCTCATAGGATGGATTGAGACCTAAGTAAACCTCACGAACAGGCGCTCCAGCCAACTCAGACAGCACACTGCCGAGGGTTCCTTCACGGTCTACGACCTCATCGATCTCCGTACCTGTTTGCACCTCGGTCCATATTACAAGCGTCTTCTCGTTAATCCGGAGAACTTCACCAACTTCATCTTTGACCTTGGTGATGCTTTTACGACTGAGTTCCTTCGCCAGAAGATGATGCTCAGGCGTCGAAATTGGTCCCTCTGGAACCTGCGCTAGTGTATCAAAACGAATTTCCCGCTTATATTTGTATGTCATAATACGAAGTACGGACTCATCGAGACGTGATTCTGGAATTCGACCGCTTTCCACAGCTGCAATGACAGCTTCAATGGCTGCAATCTGACGTTCCAATTCATGGCTAACCAGTAGAATGTCCGCTCCCGCTTCTATTGCGCGAACAGCACCTTCAGCTACCCCTACTCCTTCGGAGATCGCCTATTGCGTAATAGGCGGATTAGGTTCCAGGGAGTCAAAACCGCAGGCAAAAAGTTGACCAACCTTTTGACGTAGCGTAAGGGGCTTATTGTTCGTAATTCCTTCTGATGACATAGGTGCACGCTCCTTGAGTGATTGATTATGTTTTTATATTTTCCATGATGCCTTTTTGCAGGATGAGATACATCACTACAACTGGAATTATACTGATCATGATCGCCGCGCACAGAGAGCCATAATTCATATTCAATTGATCGTAGAAAGCCACCATACTTACTGGGAGCGTCCGGAGCTTTTCTTTGGTCAGAAACAAATTAGCCATAATAAATTCATTCCAGCTTGTCAGGAAGTTCAGCATGAATACGGTGAACAGTGAGGGAATGGAAATCGGCACCATCACTCGCCACAACAGTCCATAGATCGAGAGCCCGTCCATGATGCCCGCTTCTTCCAGTTCATCAGGTATCGACGTTAGGAAGCTACTAACCATGAAAACAGTCCAAGGCAGGCCCAGTGTCACATAAGGCAGAATGAGCGCAAGCGGTGTGTTATACAAATGCAAGCTCCTAAGAAGCATATACAAGGGGACAAGTAAGGAAGCCGCAGGCACTAGAAGTGCAAGAATCAGGATCCTTTTCAGAACCAGGCTTAACCTTGGAAAAGACATGCGAGTTAGCGCATAAGCGGTAGCAGTCCCCAGAACCAGCGAAACAATCGCTGAAACGGTCGAATTGACCACACTATTCATGAAATATTGACCCACATGCGCGCCCGTCCAGGCATTCAAGTAATTGGATAGCGAGAGCTCTGTCGGGAGGGACCATGGTGCTGTTATAATTTCTTTATTTGTTTTGAAGGAAGAGTTCAGCGTCCACAGAAGTGGGAATAAAATCAACCCCATATAGATCATTAATATCAGATGAGGAACGATACGACGCAGGAGATTCCCTCTCAAAATCGCACCTCCTCCGGTTTTCTAGTGAGCCAGCCAAACAGTGACGTCAGCATGGCTGTAAAGAGGAGGATCAACACAGCAATGCTGTTCGCATAGCCGTATTCGCCGATACGATAAGCTTTTTTTATCATATAGGATGCCATAACCTCAGTAATACCATAAGGATTTCCACCTGTCATCACGACAACGATATCCATGGCTTTCATGCCGCCTGTGATGGATAAGAGCATCATGACGAAGATAACAGGCCTCAGCAGCGGCAAAATGATCGACCATGCCTGCCTTATGCTTCCCGCGCCATCGATTTGGGCGGCTTCCACCAGATGTTTGGGAATGGCATAGATGGCGGATACCACCAGCACCACATAGAAACCCATCCATTGCCACGCATTGGTGATCAAAACAGCGAGCATCGCCGTCGCACCATCTGCAAGCCAAACATGCTGCCAGGCGGATAAACCGATGGCTTGTAAGGCTTGGTTTAGCAGACCTGCTTGCGGATGATAAATAAATTCCCAGATTACGCCAACGACTGCTGTGGAGAGAATCGTTGGAAGAAAGATGAGGGTTTTATAAAAACCGATCCAACGCTTAATATTACTCACCAGCAAGGCTATGCCTAGAATAATAGGGATCTGAATCCCTATCGAAAAACCAATGAAGTACATATTATTACGCACAGCAATCCAGAAATAAGGATCTTGAAATGCGGTGATGAAATTGGTGAGCCCATTAAACCTTGCCGAGGAAATACCATTCCACTCCGTAAAACCATAACGCAATGACATCCCCATCGGATAGATGAAAAAAATCGCGAAGACGAGCAGAGTCGGCAAGGTAAAGAGCGTATACGCCCATGCATTTCTTCCCATTTTGTTCATATGACATCCTACTACTATTTGGTATGGGTTTCTTCTTTATTCGAAGCCTCCTGCTGCTTCTGTAAATCAGCCATGAGTGAAGCCGGATCTGTCCTTCCGCCTAGCAGCTCCTGCATACCTCGTTCAAGTCTTTCCCGAACTTTCGTTTGAATGCGGGAGTCGAAAGCAGGGAATGTTCCTTTACTATTCGCAAACACATTCAAAATTTCCGTGATCAATGGATTTACTTGACTCGTATCCTGCAGCTTCATTGCCGGAGGCATGCCTTCTTCGACCAATTGCCGTTTTTGCATGGAATCCGTATACATTTGTTTAATAAATTCCTTGATTGCCATTAATTGCTCTGGCGTGACTTTTTGCGAGAAGCCGTAGGCATTCGACCAGCCGCCATTGATATAGTCATCCCCAGGCCCCCCCATCGCTGGGAAGTTCATGAAGCCTACATCATGTGTGATCATGGATTTCTCAGGATCTAAGAGCGGTGTATTAGCCCAGCTGCCATCGAACATGAAAGCTGCGCTACCACTGCTGAATGTGTTTTGCTGTTCCGCATAGGCAAGCGCGAGACTGCCATCCTGGAAAAAGTCTTTCTGAATGAGAGATTGATACTGTTCAAAAGCTTTCAATACGTCCGGATCCGTCCAATGCTTGCTTCCATTCAAAAAACCTTCAATTGAATCAGCCCCTGCCGTGCGCACCCACATCGTATTAATCATCATATTAATAACCCATGAATCCTTAGCCGCCATCGCAAATGGGGTGATGTTGGCAGCTTTCAACTTCGTGGCAGCGGCTATGAGCTCGTCCCAGGTCTGGGGAACCTTGATCCCCTGATCGGCCAAAATCCTTTTGTTATAGTACAGGCCTTCTACATAGCCTGCCATGGGAATTCCGTATATTTTTCCATTTACTGTAAACTCATCAAAACTGTAAAACTTATCCGATAAGCCAAGCTCTTGAAGAATCGGCGTGAGATCCAGCAATCGATTCGCCTTCACATAGTCTTTGGTATCCGTGCCCCCGAATAGGTCAAAGATTTCTGGCGGGTTGCCAGCAACCATTTCAGCTCGCAGTTTTTCGAAGCGATTGACCTTATCCTCAACACCATCTAATGTGATCGTCAAGCCTGGCACCTTTGCTTCGGTCGATTTAACAACCTCTTGCAGCATCGCCAGTCGTTTCTTCTGCGTATCCTTCACCTGAGTATGCCGAATTGTCAGCAGAATAGGCCCCTTATTCGGCGTCCCTTGTCCACTGCTTGCACCGCCTTGTGGCGTAGGTTTATCCGACAGCATACTGCATGCGCTCAACATGAAACTGAGGGCCACGGCGCCTGTTTTCCAAATAAACGTTCGTTTTATCATCTACCTGGATCTCCTTTAAGCTTACCATTTAAGTATAAATGAACATTTGTACGTACTAAAGACAGACAAATTCCTTATCTAGGGGCAAATTCCTCTAGTTCCCTTCCTTCCGTTTGTCACGGTACTCCGAAGGAATTTCGCCGGTAAACTTCTGAAATACTTTGGTAAAATAGCGTCGTTCAATGTAACCCACCGATTTTCCGATGTCCGTAATGCTTTTGTCACTGTGCAGCAACAGAGATTTCGCCTGCTCCATTCGATGCTTCGTGACATACTCCACAAAGGTTTCTCCGAAATGTTGTTTAAATAACAGACTGAAGTAGCTAGAGCTAATCCCTAGGCTGCTCGCAATATCCTCAATACCGAAATCGGTCGAATAATTCATTCGGATATATTCCTTGGCCGCAGCCATCAATAGCTCACTATTTTTCTTCTTGTTCGTCCCCTCTAGCCCAAGGGATACAAGCTGTACCATAACCTGCAGCAAATGCGGGATACTTTCGCTTTTATCCAGCTCGCGCCAAATCTGTTCTTCCTCATGACTATCGATGGCGTTCATCTCACGCAGCTCTCGCAGTACATGCAGAATCAAATAATGCAGCATCTGAAAAGCTCTGGCAAAAGAACTGTCCGATAAGCCTTCCAGCAGCATCTTTAGTCGATCCAGCGCATCCTCGGTTTGGAGTCGGTTTAGTTGCTTAAGACCAGTTACAATTTCCTCTACCAAAAACCAGAGCGAGCTATTCGCGTCCGCAGACTCCTTCGATTCTTTGTAAGGAAGCACGGATTGATGCTTATCTAAATTCAACTGCATGTATCGCTGCAGCTTTCTGTAAGTATCCGCCAGTTGTTGCAATCCTACTGGCTCAGGGAAATAGCCCAAGCTAATGCCCAGTTTAACCGATTGAAGAACATTTTGTTGCAGCTTAGCTGCTAAGTCACATAACTTCGATTCTACGGACTCGTGTGCTGCCTCCTCCCACGCTATGAGCAGCGACCATTCCCCTTCACGCATCTGAAGAAAGGTGAACTGTGAGTTCTCGTCCGCTAATGAATCATTCAGCACATTCCGCACAGCGAAGTTCCATAGTTTACGTTCTTGCTCCGACCAAGGCAGCGACTTCTGAGAGTAATTATCCACGTCAATAATCACACATACATATCTCAGTGTTTCCAAATCCCCTTGATCAATAGGCAGCTGGGTATTCGCAGTGATATCCGTATAGTCCATCATGATATCCTGCAAAATCTTCTCGTAGGCCAGGCTTCTGATTTTGCCCCACTTTAAGAGCTCCTCTTGCTGATTCTGCTTTTTGGCACGTATTTCTACGGCCAGCTTTCGAATGGAGTTTTCTAGCTCTTCGTAATGGATCGGCTTTAGGATATAATCGCTTACCCCCACTCTCAGAAGCGAGCGCACATATTCGAAATCCTGATACCCCGTCACCATCAACACCGTGCAGTCCTCATTGATTTCCCGAAGCTTATGGATAAACGTGATGCCATCCATGTGCGGCATCCGAATATCACTCATCACGATGTCCGGGATATGCTGAACACAGAGTTCCAAGGCTTCAAGCCCGTTTCTGGCAGTGCCTACAATATCGATTTCGAGCTCTTCCCAAGGAATGACCGCCTGTAAATTACGTAAAATATTAGGCTCATCATCCGCCAATATGGCCTTCAACCTCATTGGATATCCCTCTTCCTTTTCGGAATTACAACCTTCATCGTCGTACCCTGACCTTCTTGCGAACAAATAAACATCCCATAATGCTCGCCATATTGAATCCGGACCCGATCAGCAACATTACTTACACCAAGCCCTCTACGTTCTTCATTCGACTCCAGAATCTCATGAAAAGGCGTCTCCAGCTCTGTTTTATAATGAAATTTCGCTAGCTTCTCATTACTAATTCCGACGCCGTTATCGGTGACGTACAGTCCAATACGCTCCCCTTCATCGACTACCTTAATCTTAATGAGACCCATGTAATCGATCGGTTCAAAACCATGCTGCAAGCTGTTCTCGACCAAAGGCTGAAGCGTCAGCTTCAAAATATCCTCTTGGAGCAGTTCAGGCGGCGCCTCGATCTCATATTGAAATTGATCCTCAAAGCGGAATTCCTGGATTTCCAAATAGCTGCGCAAATGCTCAAACTCCTGCTTCAGCGTAATCTCTTCCCTGTTTTCCATTCCGATCCTCAACAAATTCCCGAGGCGGACAACCATTTGACTGACTTTCTTCCCTTGGTTTTGGATCGCTAGTACATTGATCGACTCGAGCGTATTAAAAAGAAAATGCGGCTTAATTTGCGCTTGCAGCAGCATGAGTTCCGCCTTGTTTTTGCGGTCCTGCTGACGCTTCACCTCTTCAAGAAGATCCTCGACACGCACGACCAAGCTGTTGAATCCCCTTGCCAGGGCAGTGGTTTCGTCTTTGCCGATCACTTCCATTCGTGTAGTCAGGTCGCCCCGCTCCACTTTTTTCATTGAGGACAGCATGCGCAGGATCAATTGAATGATGCGTCTTACAAAGACAAGGTTATACACCAGTGCGAAGAACAAACAAATAAACGTAATTCCCGCTACGAGCTTCATAATCGTCTCAATTTCCCCTGCGACATATTTCCATGAGGTCACGGACACGACGCTCCAGTCCTGAACACCCATCTGATTAATGTTCAAATGGTATAGGGAAATGAGGCTTTTTTCATTTTGAAAATTGGCCTGGAAGCTGTAATTGCCCAGTCCAAGATCTAATTTCCCTTGCGTTAATTGAAGGACATTTGCGCCTTCTAAGCTTTGTTTATTATCGTAGAAAATAAGTCCATTTTTGTTGACGAGCAGATAGCGTTTAGAGCTTTGCTCATTCGTATTGAAGGATTTGAAAATCTGATCCAGCTCATTAAATTTAAATTTCAACAGCATATAACCAAGGTTATCCATGGTCCAAAAATCCTTCACCATTCGCGCTTGATAAAATTCGCCGCGGCCTGAGCCGAACTCCTTGAACTCGGAGGGACCTATCCAAAGAGGACTGCCATTCAACTCCTGAATATGCTGAAAAGCCATGCTTTGCTGAATCGTTACCCACGGAATCGCGCTGCCGCTTGTCCGCCCCGCGCTAAACGATTTACCCACATTGTTATAAATGACGACTGATTGTATGGGGGAGTACGTCAAAATAGAGCCGCGAAGCAGCGTATCAAAGGTATTCAAATCGTATGAGGAGAGCGCTTCATCACCCGGCTTAACCGTATCAATCGTACGATAAATGCCTTGAATGCTATCTTTCACCATCCAGAAATCAGAGAAATAGTTCGCTTCTTTGAACATGTAATAAATATTACGTGAGATCGCTTGCAGTGTAACTTCAGTTAAATCACCATATTTTTTCTCAATTAGCTGCTGAGAGACCGTGTAAACCGCTGACCCTAGGACGAATAAAGGGATGATAATGAAAAGTAAAAACCCGATAAATACTTTTTTGTTCAAATTCATCGCTGCGCTGCTCTCCTTCCAGATCGAATCAGACTATCTGACTTCCTTTATTTCTGGCTCAACGCTTACGTTCACATTGCCTCGCAACGCTTTACTAATCATACAGGTTTGTTCCGCACGGAATGCTGCTTTACTAATTTTATCCAATTGCTCTTGGGTAATATGAGGTGGCACATAGATGAGTGGACGGTGAATGATCGCGTTCACTTTCATTGCAGGTCTGTTCTGGACGTAGATGTCCGAATGGAGCTCCAGGGATATGATGCCTGCTCGCTGAAGCAGCGTGCCGAGCGTTATAATGTAACAGGTTGCCGCGGCACCTAGCAGCATTTCTTCGGGATTTGACCCAACACCGGGACCGTCAAATTCACTTGGCACGGAAATCGGTGTCGTGAGGCATCCCGCCTGAATGTGGCCCGTTCCATCTAGACCGCCTGTCCATGTTGCTCTGAGCTCAAAGCGATGTTCGGTCATCGGTTTTACGCCTCTTTTCACTATGTAGTAGCTCGATATTTGGAGCCTTAATATTCGATAACAAACCTTTGGTTGATTTGTTTTTATTGTAAAGGAAGTAGGCAGGATTCACCAGCAATTTGACGAAATCTGTCACAAAAATGCAAATAGGAAGATTCCATCATAATAAATTACAAAATAAAAAATCGTTCCCGCACCTAATCAGCACGAAAACGATCTATCTACTTTCAATTGATCTCTATGAAATTGCGTAATTCATGTGTTGGAATCAAAACAATGAAAGCCCTACCTCTCTTTCATCCTTGCGGCTCCAATGACCGCGCCAGTGCGAATTGCGTTACAAACACTTACTGCCGAAACACTTACGTTGCCTCGGGTTTACCATAAATGAGCTGATGGACTGCGCATTGGGAGAAAAACAAACAAGGAGAGGGGGTTACTTTCTTCTCGCTAATCGTTCGTGTGGGGTAAATGAGGCTAAATATGAAGTGTTTATATGGTTTCATTTCAATCAACTTTAATATTATATAACAATTGTATATGTGTGTCAATACGGGGGTGATATACGGGTGATTATACAGAAAGGGAACGACGATGCGTTATTCGAGCTTTTATCGTCCTTTTGGGACTTAAGCGGAACGTCAGTGCGCTATTTCAGTTGATCTGCTCAAATTTGGTCATTATCGTATAGAATAAGGCATCCTCGTTCCCCTTGATCTCATTTTCG
>NZ_JCAUAN010000034.1:0-67444 GCF_059691975.1 Paenibacillus sp. J22FR5
AACTCTCCATAATAGTGGACAATTGCTTGTCCGTATATCTGAAAGCTTAATTGCTCATTTACGTTGCTAGCGAGATTTTGCAATCTCTTTTTTGAACGATTTCTCGTTCGTGCTTACTCACTCATTGTTCAGTTTTCAAAGATCAATCACTCTTGTCCAACCCGCTCTCTTTCGAAAGCCGGAAGACCAATATACCACACTGAGTTTTTATTTGCAACTCTTAATTTCGAGTTGTTTTTATTGTGCTTCTTGTATTTCTCATGTTGTCCTCAGCGGCAACTTTTATAAGATACCACAGACGCCACATACTTTGCAAGTGCTAATTTCAAAAAAAATCGAGGCACCGAATGGTGCCCCGAAACGAAGAAATTACTCTCCTTGGCGTTCACGCATCAACGGGAATAATAAGACATCACGGATCGATGGTGCATTCGTCAATAGCATAACCAAACGGTCAATCCCTATACCTAAGCCACCCGTTGGCGGCATACCATATTCAAGTGCACGGATGAAGTCTTCATCCATTTCGTGAGCTTCATCATTACCTTGTTCTTTCTCACGCAGCTGCGCTTCAAAGCGTTCTCTTTGATCGATTGGATCGTTAAGCTCAGTAAAGGCATTAGCATGCTCACGTGCCACAATAAATAGCTCAAAACGATCCGTAAAGCGCGGATCCTCCGGGTTCTTTTTGGCAAGCGGAGAAATCTCTAATGGATGCCCATAGATGAACGTAGGCTGAATCAACGTCTCTTCAACAAACGTCTCGAAAAATTGATTCACAATGTGGCCGAATGTCATATGAGGCTCTACGGAAACCTTGTGCTCTTTGGCCAAACCATGCGCTTGCTCATTCGTCATATGAACGCTAAAGTCTACACCTGTGACTTCTTTAATCGCATCCACCATGGAGATACGTCTCCAGCCCACAGCCAAATTAACCTCATGATCACCATAAGGGATTGTCGTCTGGCCAAGCACTTCTTGGGCGATATGAGCAACAAGCTCTTCCGTCAGCTTCATGATATCTTTGTAGTCAGCGTATGCCTCGTACAGCTCAATCATCGTAAACTCTGGATTATGACGCGTAGAGATACCCTCGTTACGGTATACGCGACCGATTTCGTACACTTTCTCAAGTCCACCAACAATCAGACGCTTCAAGTGCAGCTCGATCGCAATACGCATATGAAGCTGCATATCTAATGCGTTGTGATGCGTGTTAAAAGGTCGTGCAGAAGCCCCACCTGCGATTGAATGCAAGGTTGGTGTTTCCACTTCTAAATAACCCAAGGAGTCTAAATAACGACGCATGGATTGAATGATTTTGGAACGAAGAATAAACGTCTTTTGGACATCTTGATTCATGATCAGATCCACGTAACGTTGACGATAGCGCAGCTCAACATCACTTAGTCCATGGAATTTATCCGGTAGCGGAAGCAAGGATTTCGTCAATACGTCAAGTGATTTCACTTTAATAGAGGTTTCGCCGGTTTTCGTTTTGAAAACAACACCTTCTACCCCTACCATATCGCCTAAATCGAGAATATCAAAAGCTTTATATATGTTCGCATCAAGCGCATCTTCGCGCACGTAGATTTGAATTTTACCCGTAATGTCTTGCAGATGCGCAAAGCTAGCCTTGCCCATGCTTCTCTTCTGCATGATACGCCCAGCAATACGAACCTCTACGTTCGCTTCGTCTAGATCTTCTTTGCTCATCTCTTGATAAGCGGAAAGAATATCACCCGCTGAATGCGTTCTTACATATTTGCCGCCGAATGGATCGACACCGAGACCGCGAAGCTCGTCCAATTTATTGCGCCTGATAACGAGCAATTCATTTAATTCTAGTTCCTGGCTCATGCTTTCATCTCCTACGAATTAGTTTAAGGCTGTGAACGGAAAAAAGCTTCCTGAGGGAAGCTTTCCAAAAGGCTTGCGGCTGCACGCTACTTTTTAATATCAACAATTTGATACTGAATGACGCCAGCAGGAACGACAACGTCAACGTTGGTGCCCTTTTGCTTGCCAAGAATAGCTTTACCCACAGGGCTTTCATTGGAAATCTTATTCTGTAAAGGGTCAGACTCCGCTGAACCAACAATGTTGTATTCTACTAAGTCGCCGAATTCCAAGTCTTTCAGCGTTACAATCGAACCAACACTAACTGTGTTAATATCGACGTCATCATTATTAATAATCCGCGCATTGCGCAGCATTTTTTCTAGAGTAATGATTCTTCCTTCAATAAATGCTTGCTCGTTCTTCGCATCTTCGTACTCGGAATTCTCACTAATATCGCCATAACCGATGGCAACCTTAATTCTTTCCGCGACTTCTCGGCGTTTCACGGATTTCAGATGCTCAAGCTCATCCTCTAATTTCCGTAGCCCTACTGGTGTAAGAATGACCTCTTTTTCAGCCATTGCCAACTGATCTCCCGTCATGTGAAAGATTTTCATATCGTTGAATCGATGCTTCCTGCTAGGAGTTAGGTCTTTATAGAGCTGATTCAAGTAGTATGAATTCACGTTTCATAATAAGTTACTTACTCGTTAGTCTTTCAATATATGCAGGAACACATTAATATTGACTGATTATATTGCAACGGTTTCAAAATGTCAATGTCAACCATTGTTGCTTGTTTTTAATGCAGTACGGCTGATTCTTCTGGTGCCCCAGACACGGAACTCGTTGCAAGATGCTCGACATATTCATCTAATGTTCGAACCATTTCATCCCGCTTCAATGTTTCCATAATGATATCCTTCACACGAGCCGCTCCAGTCATGCCTTTGAGGTACCAAGCCATGTGTTTTCGCATTTCTTTCACCGCTACATGCTCACCTTTGAGAGCAATCAGACGATCCATGTGTAAAATCGCGATTCGGATTTTCTCTTCTGCTGATGGTTCTGGCGGCAGTTCACCATTGGCTAGGTATTGAACGGTACGATACAGCATCCAAGGGTTGCCTAATGCTCCACGCCCAATCATGACACCATCTACGCCTGTTTCATCCAGCATGCGCTTGGCATCCTCTGGAGTCACAACATCGCCGTTTCCGATAACCGGAATCGTAAGCGCTTGTTTGACCTCGCGAATGATGTTCCAATCCGCTTTCCCTGTATAGAGTTGCTCACGGGTACGTCCGTGAACACTAACCGCGCTCCCGCCGCCTCTTTCGACAGCTTTCGCGTTTTCTACCGCGTATATATGATCAGAGTCCCATCCAATACGCATCTTCACCGTAACGGGCTTACTAACTGCCGCAACAACGGTAGCGATCATGGCTTCGATTTTATCCGGTTGGAGCAACCATCTCGCGCCTGCATCACACTTTGTGATTTTGGGAACGGGGCACCCCATGTTGATATCAATAATATCGGCATTCGTTTGTTGGTCAACGATTCTGGCCGCTTGCACTAATGTTTCCGTGTCGCCTCCAAAAATTTGCAGACTTAACGGCTTCTCACGATCATCGACATACAGCATCTCCATGGAGCGTGTGTTGCCATGAACAATGGCTTTATCGCTAACCATCTCCGCACAGACCAAGCCTGTACCGAACTCTTTGGCAATCAATCGGAAAGCTGGGTTACATACACCCGCCATGGGGGCTAACACGACTTTATTGGGTGCTTCGACATTTCCTATTTTGAGCACTTGACCTTCTACTCCTTTCATCTCGCGACCACTGCGACTAACTCGTCGGGTTCTATGTTAAGAACTTGCGAGATATTCTGAATCATTTTATTATCTGGCTTGCGTGTGCCTCGTTCAATCGCCCCTAAGATGGCAATGGATACGCCTAGCAAATCCGCCAGTTCACTCTGGGTGTAGCCTTTTAATTTACGAAAAGCGCGAATGCGCTGTGCTATTGAGCTTTTTTCCATAGGATGACGCCTTCCTTTCCTTCCAGTTTCTCCAAGTGTGCAGAGATAGATTCAAATAGAGCGTCCTGCCGCGCGTAGAGAACCTCAGAGAGGGGGACTAATACAAAAGCCCGCTCATGCATCCGCGGATGCGGAATGATCAAGTCGGGGGTCGTTAGCCGATGGTCACCATAAAGTAGCAGATCCAAATCAATTGTTCGCGGTCCCCAACGCAAATCACGCGTCCGACCTAGACGGTTCTCGATGGCAAGCAAGGTAATTAATAACGCTTCTGGCGATAAGTCTGTATGAACTTGGATAACCATATTTAGAAAAGCAGATTGATCCACATAGCCAACAGGCTCGGTTTCGTAGATGGAGGACTGCCCCGTCACTGAGATACCGGATTCCTCATTGAGCGCTGCAATTGCACCCTGCAAATAATGTTCACGATTATCAATATTGGAGCCTAATGCGACATAAGCGATTGTGCGTTCTCGATCTTCGGCTGTCATTCCAATGCCCGCTTTCGATTGATCTCTATGGTAACACCGTCAAAAATAACGGCAAAGGGCGGATGCGGCTTGATAACGCGAACCGTCACTTCATTGATACTAGTATAAGTATGCAGGAGCTCGGATGCAATATTTTCTGCTAAGGCCTCGATTAATTTGTACGTACGCCCTTCAACAATCCCTTTGATTAGGAAAAATGCCTCCCCATAGTGGACCGTTTGGGTCAAATCATCGGACTTTCCAGCTTTATCTAAAGGGAGCATCAGTTCTACATCAACGTAGAAACGTTGCCCTAACGTATTTTCTTCAGGAAATACACCGTGATTGCCAAAAAATTGCATGCGGGATAGGGTGATTTTATCCATAGTAGGAGCCTCCAGGGTTAAAATAAACAACTGCGCCGTCCATGAAGGACGGGTGCGTTTATCCGAAATATAGCCGACAAGCTGTAAGATTTATATAGCTTTTATTTTAAAGGGTACTGCGAATAATGGCATCCGTCATGACCGCTAGCCGTTTCATCGCTTGGATATCGTGCACCCTAACGATCTGGCACCCTTGCGCGATTCCAAGTACGACAGTTGATGCTGTTCCTTCAAGACGCTCCTCGGGCGGGAGTCCTAGGGTTAGTCCGATGACACTTTTACGCGAGGTGCCCAAGAGGACTGGATATCCGAGATCTACGATCGTGCGCAGCTTGTTCATTAGGTAGAGATTCTGTTCATAGGATTTGGCGAAGCCAATACCGGGATCGAGAATGATGCGTTCTGACTTAACTCCTGCTTGGATAGCGTCGTTCGTATACTTTTGCAGATCTGCGCATACGTCTTGAAGAAAATCGACATATTCTGAGCTTGTACGATTATGGGTGATAATAAACGGACAATCGTATTGCCCTGCCACTGCTGCCATGTCGATATCCGCTTGACCACCCCATACATCATTGATGATGTGGGCCCCTGCTATTAAGGCTTGCTTAGCCACTTCCGCTTTGTACGTATCGATGGATATCGGAATGTTGATTTCCCGTCTGATCGCCTCGATCACAGGGATGACTCGATGCAGTTCTTCGTCTAATGTAACTGTGGCTGCACCCGGCCGTGTGGATTCACCACCAATGTCGATGATGTCTGCACCTTCCGCTACCATTTGGTGAGCTTTGCGCACAGCGTCTTGGACTTGCTGATAACTCCCGCCATCCGAAAAAGAGTCTGGTGTTACGTTTAATATGCCCATAATGATCGTCCGATCACCGATGGGAAGTTCATGTCCTCTGCAGGATAACACGTTCATCTTGGGTTCACTTCCTGTTCGTTGCTGTTAGTTCAGTAGCTACTCGTACGCTTGGATTAGTTGGCGGGTAATAGGACCTGGAGAACCGTCGCCTACTGTGTAAGCTTGTCCACTCGGCGTGTACAAGGTGGTGACAGGGACGATTTCTTGGATCGAATTTACGAGAAATGCTTCATCCGCATCGACGAGATCTTCCCATCGGTACAGGCCGTCTTGTATTGGTAGCTGTAACCGCTGTGCTAACGCTAAGACATGCGCTCTCGTGATGCCCGGCAAGATACCCGTATCGAGTGACGGTGTGTAGAGGGTGTCATTTTTGACGAAAAAGAGGTTGCTGACGATCCCTTCAGCCACATAGCCATCTTCAGATAACATAAGGCCCTCCGCCCCAGTTGCCCATGGGTATTGTCCCAGCTCTCTTTTGGCCAAAATGTTGTTCATATAATGAAAGGACTTGAATCGGTACAAGCCTTCTGGCGTATTGCGTGGCAGCTTTAGTAGTTGCAGCGCTTTGCCTTGCTCGTACGTGAGCACATCCCTTGGAGGCAGTGGCTTGATGTAGATGATTTCGGTTGGCTGCGAGTAATCGGTGGAAGGAAGTCCTAATGCCTCCACGCCTGCGGAGACGGAGTAACGGATGTAAGCATCTTCTAGGTGATTAGCTTTGAGCAATTCCTCGATGAGGAGGGTCAGGTTCTCTAGGTTTGGCTCATAAGCGATGCCAAGCTCCTGACATCCATCCGTTAGTCGACGAAGGTGCTCAGCAAGCAGGAAGGGCTTACGGTTATAGGTTCTGAAGGTTTCAAACAAGCCAATCCCGTAAAGAAAACCGTGATCGTATACGGAGACCACGGCTTGTGCTTCTTCAACTAAGGTTCCATTGATGGAAATGATCATACGTTAAACTCCTGTTTTCGCTGTGCGACGAAGGAAGTTGCGCAGCATTTGATGCCCATGTTGTGTGATGATTGATTCAGGGTGGAACTGTACCCCTTCGATCGGATACTCTTTATGACGCAAAGCCATGATCTCACCTTCGCCCGTTTGTGCGCTGATTTCCAGGCAATCCGGTAACGTTTCTGTTTTGACAATGAGAGAATGATAACGTGTCGCGATGAAAGGTGACGGAAGTCCTTCGAATAAAGTTTTGCCGTCGTGGAAAATCTCCGAGGTTTTGCCGTGCATCAAGCGCTCTGCGCGAATCACATCGCCACCAAAGGCTTGGCCAATAGACTGATGTCCAAGGCAAACGCCGAAAATCGGAATGATCCCTTTAAAATGGTCAATCAGTGATAAGCTAATTCCAGCTTCATTCGGCGTGCAAGGACCGGGAGATATTAAGATATGGTCCGGCGCTAACGCCTCGACACCTGCCAAATCGATTTCGTCATTGCGACGAACGATGACTTCCTCGCCAATCTCTCCCAAATACTGAACAAGGTTGTACGTAAACGAATCATAATTATCAATCACTAAAATCATTCTAAGCTCCCCTTTCGTCAGCCCCACTCGGGCTTAAGCTCGGCTCATGCTCCGCTCGCTATACTCCATTGCTTTCCACATCGCTTTGGCTTTATTCAAGGATTCGATGTACTCACGCTCTGGAATGGAATCAATGACGATCCCAGCTCCCGCTTGAATGTGGCCCATCCCCTCAACCGCTACTAACGTGCGTATAATAATATTAAATTCCAAATTGCCATTATAGTCAATCCATCCCATTGAACCTGTGTAGGGACCGCGACGTACGGGTTCTAGTTCTTCAATGATTTCCATGCAGCGAATCTTCGGTGCGCCTGTGATGGTACCTCCAGGGAAGGTTGCCGCAATGACATCATAGGCATCCTTCCCCTCCGCCAACTCGCCGACGACTTCGGAGACGATGTGCATCACATGGGAATAGTACTCGATGACCATGAAGTCTTTCACATGGACGGAGCCGTACTTCGATATGCGGCCTAGGTCGTTGCGCTCGAGATCAACCAGCATGACGTGCTCGGCGCGCTCTTTGTCGTTGTGGATGAGCTCGCCGGCTAAGCGCAGATCATCCTGCTCGTCCTTGCCGCGCGGGCGCGTGCCAGCGATAGGACGCGTCCGCAGGATGCCATCCTCAAGCTGCACGAGCAACTCCGGCGAGCCGGAGACGAGCGCGAAGCCTGCGAAGCGCAGCAAGCCCATGTACGGCGAGGGATTAACGATGCGCAGCGCCTCGTAGATCTCTTCCGGCGTCGTGTGAAGCTGCCGGCTCTGCCTCACAGACAAGTTGACTTGGAACACGTCACCTTGAGAGATGTAGGCTTGGATACGCTCAACCGCAGCCATGTACGCGGCCTTGTCGAACGCAGGCTCGATGCCTGCGATGCTTTCGACGTCGATGTGCAGCTGCTCGCGCGCGATCATCGGTTGGTCAGCACCGCTCAGCGGTGTACCCGACCAGTTCCCGGCGCGGATCGCGTGCCAGCGAACGAGCATCGACTCAGCGTGCACGTGAGCCTGCGCGTAGAGCTCGGCGATGTCTGCGCCTTGCGCGAATGGCATATGCACCGCGATGAAGAGGCTCTTCTCCGTATGATCGAGCGTCCACACCTGATCATACATCGCGAAGCTGTAATCAGGGATCGGCAGATCATCCTGCGATTGCTCTGGCAGTTTCTCGATGGTACGAATCACATCGTAGCTCCAATAGCCTACACAGCCGCCGACAAATTTCGGAGCTCCTTGGACTTTCGGGCTATGGTAAGCGGACATCCATTGCTTAACAATGTCTAGCGGCTTGCCTTGAACACGTGTCATGGCAGGGCTTGGCTGTGAGTTCAAGTTGCCCTTAGTTTCGCTCCCGCGACGCAAATTTACAACTTCCGCCTCAAGCCCCTTACCTCGAACCGTCGAGAAAGGATGCAAAGCAAAGTGCGTATACCGTCCACCTTTACCGCTTTCGAGCACGAAAGAGTCCGGAGATGCCTCTTTCCACGCGTCTTCCCATGAGGCGATTCGATCATCTGCGAGTCCTAATTTGATCACATACGGCAGCATCGTGTAAGTAGAGGACCACTCTTGCCATTGTTCCACTGTTGTTAAAATCATACTTGCGCTCCTTACTGAAATAAACGGCTACTCCATCCTCCTAGGACGAGTGCGTTTATATTAAATATAGCGACATATTGTGTAAATCAAATACTTACTTATATTGCGAATAATCCGTTAATTCGTTGTCCATTAGTATACTCCAACCCTATACAGAAAAAAAGCCCCAGCTGTAATAGCTGAAGGCTTGATCCTTTTGGCTTATCGATCTTATTGCTCTTCGAATTGGTAGAGAGGCGTTGAAAGGTAACGCTCACCGTTACTTGGAACGACAGCAACAACACGTTTGCCAGCGCCTAGTTCTTTAGCAACCTTCAATGCTGCGAAAATCGCTGCACCGGAGGAAATCCCGCCAAGAATACCTTCTTCTTTGGCAACACGACGTGAAGTTTCAAACGCATCTTCGTTCTCAACTGCAATAATTTCATCGTAAATGTTCGTGTTCAAAATATCTGGAACAAAGCCTGCACCGATACCTTGAATTTTATGAGGACCTGGTTTACCGCCAGAAAGAACTGGGGATGCCGCAGGTTCAATTGCATAAATTTTGATGTTCGGGAAGTTTTCTTTCAGAACGCCACCCGCACCTGTGATTGTGCCACCTGTACCGATACCGGAGATGAAAGCATCCAATTTGCCATCGTGAGCATTAATCGCTTCTACAATTTCAGGACCCGTTGTTTCACGGTGAACTTTCACGTTCGCTTGGTTCTTAAATTGTTGTGGAATGAAGTAGGAAGGATTCTCCGCTTGAAGCTCTTCCGCACGTTTAATTGCACCCTTCATACCTTCTGCACCAGGCGTTAGAACCAGCTGTGCACCGTAAGCGCGAAGCAGGTTACGTCTTTCCAAAGACATTGTTTCTGGCATAACGAGAATAGCTTTATATCCTTTAGCTGCTGCCACTAATGCAATACCGATTCCTGTGTTACCACTCGTCGGTTCTACAATCGTGTCACCTGGCTTCAATTTACCTTCTTGCTCAGCTACTTCGATCATGGAGATGGCAATACGGTCTTTAACACTCGCACCTGGATTCTGGTACTCTAATTTCACGTAAACCTCTGCACTGCCTTCTGGAACAACACGGTTCAAACGAACTAGCGGTGTATCCCCAATCAAATCCGTAATGCTCTGTACTAATCTTGCCATAAAATTTCCCCTCCAGATTGAGTATTGAATGATTTCCGAGTTAATTAGTCGGTATTATAATTCTAATCTTATCAATGCACTTACGGGTTGTCAACCACATTTTCACATTTCGATTAACGGAACATCGGATCGACAACGCTTGCCTTCCATTTGCCGCGCAGCTGCGCAACGAAATCCTTTAAAGGAGGCGCTTGCTGCAGCGCTAATTCTCGTCGTACGTTCTCACGTATGAACTTCTGATCTGGATTTGTTTTGTCACGCCGATTCTTAAGTAAGACGACCGCAAATCCCCGTGAAACTTGTATTGGCCTACTGACATCGCCAATCTTCAACAATTTCGCCGTTTCCAAGATAGGGGCTTCAACAAAAGGATCGTCGCCTTCAATCCAACCTAAATCACCACCTGTGTTATTGGTTGCATCATCAATCGATCGATCTCTGGCTAGAGTCGCAAAGCTCTCCCCTTTGGCCAGTTCCGCAATGACTTTCGTCGCTTGTTCCTTCGTAGAAACAATGATTTGTTGAATGTTGTACTCTGTTTCTTGCTTAAATTCATCTGCATGCGTATTTATGTAAGTATCAACCTGAGTATCGGTGATGTGAATGGAAGCCGTTGCTAGTTTCTCAAGTAACAACTTATTCGATACATCATCTTTGATTTCCTGCTCGGACATTCCCAACTGACTTTGCATGGAATCATAAAATTGTTGCTCACTTTCATATCCTTGCTGCATCCTCTTCAACTCACGGTTGATTTCCGCATTCTCAACCGTTGTTCTCGTCTCATTTCCTTCTAGGCGAATCACTTCTCGATCCAACATTTGACTGAGCTGCTCTGTGCCATAATGGCGTGAGAGTGCTGATTGGAGTTCCTCCATGGTGATTTGCCGATCTCCAATTTTGGCGACAACTTGCGTATCCTTACGCTCACCCTGCTGTTCTGGCTCTGGCGATTGTCTTGGTTCTGATTGGTTGATAGTATGACTGATCAGCAAGGATGCGAGCACGAGAATACATATCGCCATGGCGATGATGACCCCCCACAATCGCTTCACGTTGTGCATCCTGTTTCCCTCTTTTACTTCCATATTGCTGTTTGCCCCCGTGTATTCCGATCTGTTTGATCAGAAGACACGCGCTTACAGATCAATCATACGTTGCAAATCTTCGCCCTCATACCGATACGCTTCATTACAGAAATGGCAAACCACTTCTGCAACCCCTTCGTCATCGAGTATTTCTTGAAGTTCCTGTTTGCCCAAAGAGATCAAAGTAGACTCTACTTTTTCCCGGCTGCATTTGCATCGGAACATAACGTCCATCTCATCGAGTTTCCGGAAGGATGGAAGCACGGTTTGTAAAATTCCCTCTAGATTCAATCCGCTACCTAGCATGTTCGTAAAGCTCGGGATTCGCGCTAACATCGCTTCGATCTCATCGATCTCACTATTCGTCAGTCCGGGGAGTAATTGAATCACAAAGCCGCCTGACGCAAGAATCGTATGATCGGTATTCACTAAAACCCCTAGCGCGACAGCAGAAGGTGTTTGTTCGGACATCGCAAAGTAATAGGTGAAATCCTCTGCTAATTCGCCTGAGATTAATGGAACACTGCCTTTATAGGGCTCTTTCATACCCAGATCTTTCGTTATGTATAAGAAACCGTCTGTCCCTACTGCAGCAGCAACATCCAATTTGCCATTCTCTTTGAGGGGTGGATCCACCAGCGGGTTATCTACATATCCCCGTACTTCGCCCTTCGCATTCGCATCAACAACAATTTGCCCGATTGGCCCATCGCCTTTAATTTGGACAATCAGATGTTCCTCACCCTTGAGCATAGCGGCAATAAGCAAACCCGCGGCAGCAGTTCTCCCTAATGCGGCTGTCGCCGTTGGTGTTGTTTGGTGTCTTCGGCTAAGTTCTTCTGTCAGGAGCGTTGTCTGAACGGCAAACGCACGTACACGGCCATCCAGTGCTGTTCCTCGAATCAAATAATCGTTCATGTCCAATTCCTTCCTTGTAACACCTTAGGCATTTTTCTCATAAATCATTTGTAAGCCTTGTAACGTAAGCAATGGATTGACGACTTGAATCGTCCGTGACTCACTGGAAATAAGCTCTGCTAATCCACCCGTTGCAATGACGGTTGGATTCACATTAAACTCTTGAATGACCCGCTCAACAATGCCGTCGACTTGACCTACATAGCCATAAATGATACCAGCTTGCATGGCAGCAACGGTATTCCGGCCGACGACACTTTTCGGCTTAACAAGCTCGATACGAGGCAACTTTGCTGCCTTTTGATACAACGCTTCGGTCGAGATCCCAATGCCTGGTGCAATGGCGCATCCCACAAGCTGCCCGGAAGCATCAATGTAATCGTAGGTCGTAGCTGTACCGAAATCTACAATAATACACGGAGCTCCATATAGCTCTAGCGCCGCCACTGCGTTCACGATGCGATCCGCGCCGACTTCCTTCGGATTATCCACACGTACATTCAGTCCTGTTTTGATCCCTGGCCCTACGATAAATGGTGCTCTTTTCAAATAGTGTAAACAAAGGTTTTCCATCGCATTCATCAACGGCGGCACGACGGATGAAATAATGACCCCTTCTACTTGCGCAAAGGTAATGCCAGAGTGCTGGAACAAGCTGTGCAGCTGCATGCCATACTCATCAACGGTAGCTGAACGGTTCGTGCTCACACGCCAATGATGCAGTAGGGTGCGTTCCTTGTAGAGACCTAGCACAATGTTCGTATTACCGACGTCGATAACGAGAATCATAGCGCTGTCTCCTTCCGCTCATTGAGATCTAATGAAATATCGAGCGCTGTTACGGAGTACGTCAGTCGTCCAACAGAAATTACGTCTACACCCGTCTCTGCCATAGCCTTAATAGTTTGCGGGGTGACCGAACCTGACCCTTCTACTACAATATGCGGCGCTTTGCTTTTAATTATCGAAACGGCTTCTTTCATTTTGACAGGTGCCATGTTGTCCAACATAATAATATCGGCTCCCGCTTGGAGCGCTTCGTGCAGCTGTTCGAAGTTCTCGACTTCCACCTCGATCTTCATCGTATGCGGGATATTACGGCGCGCCGCCTGAACCGCTTGAGTGATACCGCCCGAGCCCTTAATGTGGTTATCTTTAATCATAACGGCATCATATAGGCCAAAACGATGATTATAACCGCCGCCAACGCGCACGGCATATTTCTCAAGCAATCTGTGACCAGGTGTTGTTTTGCGTGTATCCACTAATCTTGTCGGCAAGCCATCTAGCGCTGTTACAAATTCATGCGTTTTCGTGGCGATACCAGATAGACGCTGCATCAAATTCAGACTTAACCGCTCGCCTAAAAGGATGCTCCGTGTATTGCCTTCCACTTCAGCTAGTATGGTCCCTTTATGAACAGACGATCCTTCCACCACTTTTGTTTCAAAACGAAGAGAAGCATCGACCACAGCAAAAACCTCCTGTGCGATGCGAAGTCCACAAACGATTCCATCTTCTTTGACGTGGATAATCCCTTTGGATACTTGTTCCAAAGGGATTGTAGTCAGAGTCGTAACATCGCCTGTACCGATGTCTTCTTCTAGCCATAGGCGAATTTGCTTCCTTACGATTTCCATATTTATATCTAACATGCTAAATCCACTCCTCAATCCTATCTTCCCCGCGCTGAAAAACAATATGCTTCTTCCATACCAAGTCATCCCGTTCCGGGAAATCTTCTCGATAGTGGCCGCCACGGCTTTCCTCACGAGTTAAAGCTGCTGTTGTTGTTAAAAGAGCTACGTTGAGTAAATTAGCAAACTCATACTCTTCGCGTTTCGTCATGAAGGAGTCGAAAATCGACAGTTGTCTAGCCAGCTCCTCATGCCCCTTTTGCAACCCTTTGGCAGAGCGCTTGAGACCTGCATAGCGGAGCATGACCTTCTGGAGTTTGAGCTTCTTCTCTACTACTGCTTGATTCGGTATCTCTGTTCGCGGGGCTTCCGATGCCGCTCGAATCTGAATATCTCCCTGCAGGGCAGGCAGCTCTTGAATCCGTTCAATAATTCTACGACCGAATACAATAGCTTCCGATAAGGAGTTACTCGCTAAGCGGTTGGCGCCATGTACACCTGTAGAGGAAACTTCTCCACAGGCAAATAAGCGACGAACCTGTGTTTCTCCGTGCAAGTCCGTCTTCACGCCGCCCATCATATAATGTGCAGCTGGTGCAACTGGAATCCAATCCGTGCTCATATCAAGTCCATAATTCAAACAATATTCGTATATAGTAGGAAAACGATGTTTAATTAATTCTTCCGATTCGTGTGTAATGTCGATGTACACGAAAGTTGATTTACAATTCTCCATCTCATCTACGATCGCCCGGGCAACGACATCTCTCGGCGCTAGCTCCAGCTGTGGATGATAGCGCTCCATGAAGCGCTCCCCTTTGATGTTGCGCAAATAGGCGCCTTCGCCACGCACCGCTTCAGAAATTAGAAACCGCGGTGCACCAGGGTAGCACAACGCCGTCGGGTGGAATTGGATGAATTCCACGTCTTGAATTTGCGCCCCTGCGCGGTGGGCTATCGCAATCCCATCGCCTGTGGCGATGTCAGGATTCGTTGTGTAGCGGAACAGCTGTCCCGCGCCACCGGAGCAAAGGATCGTGGCGTTGCCGCGCACAAACACGCGCTGTCCGCCCGGCTTCTGTACGAGCGCGCCGTAGCACTCACCGTCTTGGGTAATTAGGTCGATCACGAAGTGATCATCCCAGATTTCGATATTCGGATCTTGCTTGGTGCGCTCCGAAAGAGCTCTTACAATCTCCGCACCTGTAGCATCGCCATTGGAGTGCAAAATGCGACGTTGGCTATGAGCCCCTTCTTTCGTCAGCGCAAATTCGCCATTCTCAAGATCGAACTGGGTTCCCATACGGATCAAATCCTGAACGCCTTCGGGTCCTTCATGCACAAGTACATCGACAGCGTCTGACGAGCAGAGTCCAGCACCCGCAATCAAGGTGTCTTGGCGGTGATATTCGGGTGAATCTTCGTCCGAGATCACGGCAGCAATCCCGCCTTGTGCATAGCGTGTGTTGCTATCCAGGAGGGATTTTTTCGTAATCATGAGCACTTTCTTATTATCGCTGGCGCGAAGCGCCGTGAAAAGTCCGGCAATGCCTGCACCGATAACAATTACATCTGTATGTATATGAGGTATAGAATCTAAATCAACATCTACGAGATATCTAGGAATCATGACGTTTCACCTGTTCTTCACCATTAATACCTCGCAAAGCAGGGTTAGACCGACCATGATGGGTTCATCATTAGAATCGGATACTGACCTTGCTTTACGAGGGCACCCATTCACTAGACAAGAGAGTAGCGCATGCTACTTAACTTGTAACATGCGCTCTAAGGACAATCTTGCTTTATCTGCTACGTCTTCTGGCACGTAAATCTCTGGTTGCATTGTCTCCAAACACTTGACGATTTTCTTCAAATTATTCACTTTCATATTCGGGCACACCAAATATTTGGTTGCAAAATGGAATTGTTTATTCGGGCTGTCAAGACGTAGTTGATACCCTGTTCCGTCTTCGGTTCCCACGATAAACTCTTGGCAGTCGGACTCTTTGCAATATTTAATAATCGCAGTCGTGCTACCTACGAAGTCCCCTAGCTTAACTACTTCCGGGCGACATTCTGGATGAACAACGAACTGTGCATTCGGATATTGCGCTCTCATTTCTTCCACATCTTTAACGGTCAGCATATCATGCGTGTTGCAGTAGCCTTCCCAGATGATCACTTTTTTGCTTGTGAATTTTGATACATAGTCACCTAAATTTTTATCCGGTACCCAGATGATCTCATCTGAATCGACGGAATTGATGACATTAATCGCATTCGCAGAAGTACAACAAATATCTGTTTCCGATTTAACATCGGCCGAAGTATTAATGTAAGCAACAACCTTGGCATTCGGATGCTGACGTTTAAGGGCACGTAAACCTTCAACATTCACCATATCCGCCATCGGGCAACCAGCACGTTCGTCTGGAATAATCACGGTTTTATTCGGTGCTAGAATTTTCGCACTTTCCCCCATGAAATGAACACCACAGAATACGATGACATCGGCATCGGTTTGCGCGGCCTTCTGAGCAAGCAAGAAGGAATCCCCTCGAAAATCCGCTACCTCTTGAACTTCGTCACGCTGATAATAATGAGCAAGAATAATAGCATTCCGTTCTTTCTTCAATTGCAACAGGCGTTCTTTGAGCTCACGGTTCTGTTCCGCTTTGCGTTCTAATGCTAAGGCTTCCATGGTGCTTCCTCCCCTATCTGGGACGTAAGATGGTCTCATCGTCTATCTAAAAGTAGTATGATCTAAAAGCATTAAAATTAGAGATTTACAACTAATTTACACATTCTCACATCGCCTGTCAATGCGCAAATATATCGAAAAAACTCGGAATTCCGCGCACACAAGATGTGTACAACGGATTTCCGAGTTCGTATCGCAACTTACTCTTCTGTTTGATCCGGTTTGATCTCTTTAACTTCTTTTTCTTTGTCAAACTCCAGCTTATTGCTTTCACTAGCTTGGCTTTGGCCTTGAATGTTGACTTTCACATCTTCTTCGTCGGAGCCAGCATTAAGCTTGCCCTTTTCCAAAAGTTCGATGATTTCGTCTTTATCCAACGTTTCTTTCTCAAGCAATGTTTTGGCAACGAGATGAATTTGGTCCGCATGCTCAGTAAGAATTGCACGTGCACGTTCATAGCACGTACGAATAAAGCTTTGCATCTCTTGGTCGATCTCGTAAGCAATCGCATCACTATAATTTTGCTCGTGTCCGATGTCGCGGCCTAAGAAAACTTGACCTTGCGAGCTACCGAACTGCATCGGTCCAAGCTTGTCGCTCATCCCGTATTCCATAATCATGCGGCGAACGATTCCCGTTGCTTTCTGGAAGTCACTGTATGCGCCTGTGCCAATTTCGCCGATGAACAATTCTTCGGAAACACGGCCGCCCAAGAGTCCAGTAACTTTATCAAGAAGCTCGTTCTTCGTTTGCATCATGCGATCTTCGCCTTCTTTCGGCAGCATCATCACATATCCGCCAGCGCGTCCGCGAGGTACAATCGTAACCTTGTGAACCATGTCCGCATTCTCCGCATGATAACCGATAATCGCGTGTCCAGCTTCATGATAAGCTACGATACGCTTCTCAGCTTCAGAGATAATACGGCTTTTCTTCTGTGTACCCACGATAATACGGTCAAATGCTTCTTCAACTTCAGCCATCGAAATATCTTTACGATTACGACGAGCTGCGATCAAAGCCGCTTCATTCAATAAGTTCTCAAGGTCAGCGCCCGTAAATCCAGTTGTATAACGTGAAAGGGAATCTAGCTTCACATCTTTCGCAAGCGGCTTGTTACGTGCGTGAACTTTCAATACAGCTTCACGGCCTTTGATATCCGGACGATCTACCGTGATTTGACGGTCGAAACGGCCTGGACGCAATAAGGCAGGGTCTAGAATATCAGGGCGGTTCGTTGCAGCTACGATGATAATACCTTCGTTTGCGCCGAAACCATCCATTTCAACAAGCAATTGGTTGAGTGTTTGTTCACGCTCATCATGTCCGCCGCCTAAGCCAGCGCCACGTTGACGACCAACCGCATCGATTTCATCGATAAAAATGATACAAGGCGAGTTCTTCTTCGCGTTCTCGAACAAGTCACGAACACGGGATGCGCCGACACCGACGAACATCTCAACGAAGTCAGAACCGGAGATACTGAAGAACGGAACGCCCGCTTCACCAGCAACCGCACGAGCAAGTAGCGTTTTACCTGTTCCTGGAGGACCATTCAAAAGAACACCCTTAGGAATTCTTGCGCCAACCGCTGCGAATTTACGAGGATCCTTGAGGAACTCAACAACCTCGATCAATTCTTGTTTCTCTTCATCTGCACCTGCCACATCTTCAAATGTGACACGCTTTTTCTCCTCATTATACAGGCGTGCACGGCTCTTGCCGAAGTTCATGACCTTACCGCCGCCGCCTTGCGCTTGATTCAATAAGAAGAAGAACAAAATGAAGATAATGACGAATGGAATAATAGACGTAAGAAAGCTAATCCAAACGCTATCGCGTTCCATCGGCCCGTACTCTTCCGTTGGTACGCCGTTCGCTTCAATCATTTGTACCACTAACGGTTCGTAAGGAGCATGTGTTTCGAAGCTCTTCTTATCCGCACCATTAGGCGGGTTAATATACTTACCCTTAATCGAATAGGTATACCCATCGAACTTTAATGTAACAGACTCTACATTTTTGTTTACAACTGCTTGTCGGAATTTATCGTAAGTGATTAACTCCTTCTGTTCATTCTGGGTACTGATGAAATGAACAATGCCCACGGTAACCAAAAATATAAGCAAATAAAAGCCGGTATTCCGGATAATTCGATTCATAACGAGCCTCCTCTCAAACGGCACACAATTATTATTTTACCACATTCCGGTAAAGCGCTACAACATTACTGCCTTAGTGCGCCTATGGAACGTGACACTAGCTCGAATAGATCTCTGGTTTCAATATGCCGACAAATGGAAGGTTACGATACTTCTCTGCATAATCCAGACCATATCCGACAACGAACTCATCCGGAAGCACATAACCCGCATAATCAGGCTCAAGCTCCACTGTTCTTCGTGCCGGTTTATTAAACAGCGCAACAACCGAGATTGTCTTGGCATTGCGACGTTCTAGCACATCTATCAGATAACTGAGCGTTAAACCGCTATCGATGATATCTTCTACGATAAGGATATGACGGCCTTCCACCGGAACATCAAGATCTTTGATAATCTTAACAACGCCCGAGGATTTCGTAGATTGACCGTAGCTGGATACCGCCATAAAATCGATTTCCAAAGGTACTCTAATTTGTTTCACAAGATCCGCCATGAAAATAAAAGCGCCCTTCAGTACACAAATAACCAATGGATTCTTGCCTTCGTAATCAGCGGAAAGCAATTCCCCTAATTCTTTGATCTTGCCTTGAATTTGTTCTTCACTGTAAAGTACTTCTTGAATGTCGCTGTACAAGGATGAACCCCCTAGATTTTATATTATGAATCCTTATAAATTTACATTCTAGAAGAACGAAATTTACGTATGTTCCTGCAGCACTAGCTTCATATGAAGCACACGATCTGTATCTGGTCCGACCATAGCGTGTTTGGACCTACGAAATCCAGCAATCCAGAGAATCCGTCCGGAAGCGTCAACCAGTAGTGGGATGACCTCGCGCCTAGTTGGTGGCATTTTGGCATCAATGAACATATCCTTTACTTTTTTGGATCCGTTTAAACCAAGAGGTTCCAATCGGTCTCCCGATCTGCGGCTCCTAATAAAGAGCGGCAATTCCACCTGGTCTAAATCCAAAAAAACGTCGGTTGCAGTTGGAGATTGAGCAGCTTTCTCATACGAGCATAAAGGCATCCATGAGTAGATCAGCTTGGCGTTCATGTCCGGCAGGTCCAATTCATTCGATTCTAACCCGATCTCATACAAGTAAGGCTTCGGGTCTGGAGCGAAGGTCTGAAATTGAATAGATCCATATTCTCTCACAATATAAACCTGTTCATCCACTTGGAGGACTTGATTCGACATCTGATCTTTAATAATTAGCTCACGCACACGCTCAATTCGTGTAAATACCAGCCGTTCCCTTTCCATACAAAGACAGTTTAATATTAATTTAATCAAACGCCTTTGTAAAGCAACGTGAAGCTCGGCGAAATCACACCGATTCAAGCGGCAGAAGCTCGACTGAAACGTCACGATTCGCTGAAAAACCTTCTCGGTTTCAACAGCCAAATAATCATTCTCAGCTTGCATCACATCCGTCAATCGATTGAGTGACTCTGGAAGTTGTTCATTATACTGTTTCAGCATTGGCATAAGATCTAGGCGAATCCGATTGCGGAAATACTTCCGCAACTCATTGCTGCTGTCCTTACAATAGGTAATTTCATGCTGAGCGCAATAATTCACAATATCTGATTTGTATATACGTAAAAAAGGACGAATCAGTTCCACTTTTTTTTCGCGTCTGCGTTCCGGCATGCCAACTAGCCCCGAGGGGCCTGTCCCTCGCAGGATTCGCATCAGCATCGTTTCCGCTTGATCATCGGCGTGATGCGCCAAAGCGATTCGATGCGCGCCGTATTTATCAGCGATCTTGTGAAGAAATTCATATCTTTTCTCACGTGCTGCAGCTTGCCCATTTAGAGAAGCTTCCTCTATATAGGCAGGAACGTCAATGACACCAATTTCACATGGAAGCTCCATCCCCGCCGCAAGTTCTGCCACGAAATCTGCTTCAGCGTCAGACTCCGCACCCCGGAATTGATGATTCACATGAGCAACAACGAGTGTCCACTGATACGTATCCGCAAGACAAAACAGGACATGCAATAACGCCACAGAATCAGGCCCTCCCGAGACCGCGACGATGATCACATCTCCTGCATCTGCAAGCTTTTCTTCTACAATCCGTTGTTCCACTCTGGCAACAAGATCTGTTTCCATCTAACATTCCTTTCTACGACCCTTTAGAAGCTCCTACCAATACATATAAATGGTTGCTCCACAGATGAAAATAGATGCAGCAAAGCATATTTTGAGCCATGGCATTTTCAGCGTCGACTGCGCAACCTTCTTACCGGCAATCAGATTCCTCCAATAGATGCTCGCTTCCTCCGAAGTCGTGAACTCCCCACGTAAGGCTTTATTCAGAAAGGGAGCTAGATGAGCAGCCACTGGATTTTCACGCATAATCGCGGTTAGTTGATCTAATTCTCGGTTTTGAGGCAATGTTTTGATAAAGCCAGCGAAGCGCTTACGGTGATCTAGTGCTTTTAATAGTAAAATGGCAAATGAAAATAGATCATAGCTTTCCTCCGCAATCCGCTCCCCCATATTCCAAAACCCGCGATCGTAGACTTCCGTCAGCTGTTTAATCGCTCGTTTCTTTGGCGTCACCCCTCCAAAATCAATGAGATCCACATCTCCATAATTAGAAACAATCATATTTTCGGCCTTCAAATCTCCGAACACATACCCGCTCTTATGAATTTCGGTAAGCTTCCGCAGAAGGTTGGAGCCAATGACATACATCCAATCCTGACCACGTTTATGAATAAAATTAGAAAGGGTCACGCCTTCAATATATCGCATGACATAAAAGGAAATGCCCTTTCCTTGAACGATCATATCATCGGAGTCAATCAAAAAATTCTTAAACGAATTCTCTTTCATGGATATCGCGAGCAAAGAATTGATCTCCGACTGGTGGTCTACCGTTTCATAACCTGCTTTAAGCGCAAATCTAGCGGCTCCCCTTCGTACGAGAGCTACAATACCATTTGAACCCGCGCCTAATACGCGCTCGACCACATACACACGGCCATTCCATTTTCCCTTGATTTCAGACCCTGGGCGAAAGGCCTCATCATACCACGTAGTCACTCAGCATCCCTTCCTCGGTCTTCTTTGGTGAGAAAGGCTTTTCTGTCACAAACTGCAAGGTTTGCAGTAGTGCCGGACCGGTTGGCGTTGTACCCTTCATGTTTATTTTATAGAACATCTTGTCGACATTTGCAAGCTGATTTGTCCAGCCGTGATCCATTTCTAGCTCCTGATCTCTCGTTTTGGTTGACGGAAAGTGAAAAACAGCAAGCTCACTCACACCACTACGCGCCCTTAGACTGAGCAGAAGATCATGAATAGCTTCACGCACCGCGGCCAACTTCGGCTTCATACTTGCACTCGCATCTATTAGAAGAGCAACACGTAGAGACGTGGTTTCGCTCATATTATCGATAACTTGCACGACTTCAGCCCGCTTTTCTGGCGGCAATTGTTCGATTTGAGAAATGCCCAAAATGCTTTGAAGCTCCTTGCCTACGGCGTGTTGAATGGTTGCATTCACGGTCTTCCGCGTCATCATTTGCACCGTCTGAGAAAGCTGCTCGGAATTCACAATCCGACTCATCCCCCCGCCTGCCGCTGCGATCTCTCGAATCTCTTCCGAGCCTAGCACCCCTAGCTCCCCGTGATCAATCACACCGATGACATTCACAGCAACACCCTCTGCATGCGCCTGAGCCGCTGCGATAACGGGACTTACCCCAACATTGGAGCATCCATCTGTAATTAACAAAATTTGTTTCATCATGATCTTCTGCCTCCCTGGCCGATAAGATTAGCTCTCTAGTAGTTTCTATCCTAGTTTTTCCATTTATGAGAGTGTCTAATCATCATGCTATATTCAGCGCTTTCCTAGGTGCATAGATACATGAATTTTATCCATGATATCATTTAATAAACATGTAGTTGGACTATTTTCGCACAAGAAAACCCTTGCTTCATTTTCAACTTTGCACAAGTAAAAAGGAAGCAGGGCGGCACCCTGCTTCCTCACGCTTCAACTTCCGTCAGTTGACAAAATCTTCAGCTTAGCGTTTTCTACGAACTCTCCTGCCTAGCATAACTCCAAACAGTACAAATGCAAGACCAGCTAGCTTCACATACAAATGACTGGATTCTCCCGTTACCGGCAGCGTAGCAGGTTCTTTGTCTAGAGGTACCACGACGCCAGGATCCGATGGCTTAGGCGAAGGAACCGTGACAACTGGTGGTGACGGCTTGGAACTCGGGCTCGGCGTTACTGACGGGCCTGGGGTTACACTTGGTGTTGGTGTTGGCGACGATGATGGCGGCGGCGTTGGTGTCGATGATGGTGGCGGTGTTGGTGTCGATGTTGGCGGTGGCGTTGGTGTCGACGATGGCGGCGGCGTTGACGATCTATTGTTCGTAAACGTCACCCTTTTGTTTTCTGCTGCTTGAAGCGTGAGCGGGTGATCACTGCCATTTAGGATATATCCGCTAGGAGCCGTAACTTCCTTAATCACATACATTCCTGCAAGGAGGCCGTTAAAGAGGGCCGTGCCCGCTTCATTCGTCGTTTGTGTTTGAACCAAATAACTTGTTTCCCCAGACTTACGATACAAACTATAGGTCGCTCCACTTAGTGGTGTTTCTCTATTGGCATCGAGCTTTTTAACTTCTAACGATCCACGAACACCATTCCCTGTGCCGGAACCGCTAGATACGCCTACCACAATCTCTTTAACGGTTTCATTCATTACAGTCGTCACGTTCTTACCGCTAAAACTCACGACATTGGAAACCGTATCTTTATCATTGGCAGCAATGATGGACTGATACTCTAACACATAAGCCGTCGAAATCGGATGCATAAACGTTACATGGAACGTTTGCCCACCTTGGCTATTTGTTACAATATCCAAGGTGTACCCGCTGCCATTCATTAATTCTACACTCTTGGTCAAATCACCGTTAGGAGCCACCGTCGTGCCAAATAAATGGAAGGAATCTGGTAATAGCACTTGATTTCCTGACGGATGATCAACGATTTCTGCGTTCGATAAAGCTGACTGGCCGCGATTAACGGTGATGGTCCAATTAATTTTATCGCCGCTTTGCGTGCCGTCCTTAGTGACATACTCTCCACCATGAGGTATGCCTAAATTCGCTGTTAAATTTCCAGATATCTGTGTTTTGCCATTAAATACTTTCGCTGTATTCGAAACCACATCCGGAATAAGCTGACCATCCAGACTTGTATTAAAAATAATACTATAAGCTACTGAAATCGGCTCATGAAACGTAACGATGAGCTTATTCTGAGCATCAACAACAAACTCATAGAGCGAAGGATCTACAACTGTGCCCAGATCAGGAGTACCATCTGCAGATATGATCATGTTATACACGACTAATGTGTCTTTGACAAACTTCTGATTAGGTTGCAAGACATCTTCCATTATCGCTGAATTAAGTTCGTCCTTGCGATAATTGATGCCTACCATCCATGTAAGCTGTTTATTCATCATATTGAAAGAACCATATTTAAAGCCATTGTCCTTGAACTCATCTCGCGGATAGAAGGCTGCTCCGACTGTCTTTGTATACGTCTCTTCATCCGAAGCGCTCCATTTAATTTGAGCCGTATTATGGAAATCTGTGGTACTTCCAGAGGGTTCAATCCAATCCAAGCTAAAATCGGTTTGATAGTTGATGATTACCGGTTCCGTCACAGGATTTGTAAAAGTTAACTTGAAGCCATCATACACACTTACGCTATCATCTAAGCTGTAATCAACGTTTTTAATCAGAGTGTCAGTTCCCTTCGTTATCACTAAAGTACTGTCCAAAAGATGCAAGCCCTTATTCGGGAACGTATCCTCCACAACAACATGATTCATGACCTGGCTATTGCCGTTTAACTCGATTTTCCAACCTACCTTCTTCGCATGATAATCGATTGCACCTACGTTTTTAATAAGCGCTACTTGCGTAATATCCTGTGAGGCCGTGCTAGACTCCTCCGTCCATGTTGTCACCTTATTCGTAATGGTAGTATTCTCGAGAATCGGGCGAGTCGCATGGGTTTCGTAATCAATTCGGTATGCGGAGGAAATAGCGTGAATGAATTGCAGCTTAAATTTATTGCCCTCCACTCCTACTGGCGTAATCGTGTATTGGTCTGCCGGCAGCAGTGCGCCACGCACCTCATTGCCCGATACATCAAACGTCACTTGGTAGACATGAAGCGATCCATCCACAAGTTGATGAGGTACGGTGACAGTGTCTTCGATAAAGGCATGCTCTTGAGAAATAGAAACCTCTCCGCCATTGTAAAGAACGCTCCAATACACATTCTGGGAATTCGCTTGGTAATCCGTATTTTCTTTTCTAATCAGACTTCCACGCTGCACAGAAACCGTTGCCGACGCTACAACAGCAGGCTTGTTACTTCCTGCAAATTGGGCCGTATTCGTAAAAGTCGTCTTCGTTGAATTCGTAATGGCCGTTGTATACTGAATGCGGTAAGCCGATGTAATCGGGCCATTCGTGAAGTGAACGGTAAGAACGCCTCCGCCCGTACTCACCGTATAGTTACTACTATTCAAAGGAGCGCCCTGAATGACCGTACCGTCCAGCAGTACACTCAATTGATAAACTGTTATGGCAGTTGGCACAGAAAGCCCATCCACGTTAGGATCCGTCACGACAGCATCTTGAACGGTATCCAGCGTCTGATTCACATCCACCGTCCAATCAATCGACTTCGCATTAAAACCATGGGGAACACCCCTTTTGCTTATCGTCGAAGTGACCGTAGGCTTAAACTTGACGGTAAAAATCTGATCTCCGCTACGAATGGGGATGACAATCGTCTGCTCGGTGCTACCCGTAATCTGACTCTTATTAAATTGGGTGAGGAAAGTGAGGGTCCCATGCAGACCATCATAGCTTTCGATAAAGTTATTAAATGTAATGGCCACATGATGACTATCCTTATTCGCGTAGAACGTTCCTACTGTAGAGCTATCAGCTGTGACTAGGGTACCGCTTACATTATTAAATAACAAGAACTCCATCGGTAGGGTAAAAGAAAACGTATCCCCGCCATGGTAACCATGCCCGTCTGGTAAAGACCACGTATAGTCCAGCTTCACCTTAGCACCTTGGTCATACACATTTCCAGTCACGACTTGATCGGAACTATCGTACACTGCCATCGTGACACTATCCAGAATGTTACTCGATATTTCCGTTGCGTTTACCTTGCTAGACAAGGTAATGCCATACATGCATTGCATAAACATGAGTAAAGCGATCAACATGGCCTTCGTCTGTTTCTTCCACATCATCTTAGACCTCCATTCTAAATATGTGACTTTCCTAGGTCACGAGTAACCTTTCAACCAATCATGATACATAATGTATCATTTTTGACATCGGTTCATTCATATGTATTGTAAATACTTGATATAAGCTTTTTATATGCTTACGAACATTTATTTAGTCTACTAACTTCCCCTTCACAATTAATCGATGCGTAGGATTAACCATGGGATCACAAGTAATTAGTGTAATTTCCCTATCCTTATCGTTGCCCTTTAGCACCCATACATCCGTTGGCAGCACATATAGCTTTTCTTCCACTCTATATTCGTATTGCTTGCTCCCTGTGTCTACACCGATCAAATCGCCAGGTTCAACTTCATCTAACCGATTAAAATTTTTTCCATACGTCAAATTTCGATGTCCTGCTATTGCATAATTACCTAATGCACCCGCCTTTCCGGTGTTCACTATACTCGCTACGGCAACTTTCATATTTTCCATCGTCGCATCAGTTAGAATGGGGAGCTTCAAATCAATTTTAGCAATGCTGAGAACTCCCTCCATATTCTTCGGCTTCATTGGTGCAGGTTTCGGCGTCGTTACTTTGCGAGGCGGACTGCTCGTGCTTGTGGGGACTATGGTAGCTGGCGTATTAGATAGCGAAGTCGATGTCGCCGTCAAAGAAGTCGCTGACACAGCGCTTTCGGGACTTGCCACTTCACTCTCTTCCGGTATCGTTTGATCCAAGGCTTGCAAATTATCTTGCCACTGTTTCAAAATTTGTTGCTGCTGGTAACTTTCATATCGATCATTTAACATCGGATATAGAAAAATGAGAAAGCCCAGGAGTATCAGCAGTGGGGGGAGCACTCTCTTAATCATGCAAATACCCGCCTTTCTAAATACAAAAGCCGCACCAGCACATGAGCTGGTGCGGCTTCCATCTAACGTCAGCTAACCGTCTTCGGACGTTCCATGCGTGTAATGCCCGGCCAACGGAACGTTGCCCATTCGGGCTGCCGCTTCTCCACCCGCGCTACGACAACGGTCATATCATCCTGAATTTCCCCATGATGATGGCGGAAAATACGCTCCAATAAGCAGTCCGCGAAATCCTGCGGCAAGGTCGTGTCGATCTCTTGGATCATCCGCTTCATCCACATCTCCTTGTTCACAGCATGGCCTGGAGCATCGTAGATGCCGTCCGTCATCATGACAAGGATATCCCCGGATTGTAGCGGTATCGAAACCAGATCGACATCAATCTCGCTTAAGATGCCGACCGGCAAATTATTGGCCGAGATCGCAATGACCTCCGTGCCTCGCTTAATGAAGCTTGGCGTAGAACCAATCTTCATGAACGTCGTATTCGCGTTGTACATGTCAATCAGCGCCATATCGACCGTCGCGTACATCTCATCCGATGAGCGCAGCATCAACACCGAGTTCAGCGACTTGATCGCCAGCTTCTCATCCATCCCCGACTGCAGCAACTGCTGCAGGATGCTCAGAGCCGTCTCGCTCTCAGCGCGCGCGCGTTCGCCATTGCCCATGCCATCGCTCAGCGCAACGGCATACTTGCCATTGCCCAGCTCCTTGGTGGAGTAGCTGTCGCCCGAGAAGAGGTCGCCTCCCTTGGCTGCGCCGGCGACCCCGGTTTCGACCTCGTATTCCTTGGCGGAGCCGAATACGACCGTGCTGTAGCCCTCGCCGCGCGTGTGCATCTCCTCTCGCATCACGGCGACGTTCTCGCCGATGATCTCACTAAGGAGCGGCGCGATGATTTTACGACATTCATCAAATCCCTTCGTATATTGATGGATGATTTCGATTTCAATATTTCCTTCGTCCAAGGAAATAACATCTATGGTATGAATGGATAAGCCCAGCTCCTCCAGGGCATTACGGATTTGCTCTTCTTGAAGGAACAGCTCCTGTCCTTCCCGTTTGATCTCCTTCGCCAGATCTTCCATGACCTGTGAAACACCAGATAGCTGGTCGGCCACAAGATGCCGGCTATCGATGATCTGCTTTTTCCAATGCATATCATTCTTATATAAGCTATATTGCTGCTTCATCACATCTAGTACTTGTTCTGTACGGATACACACTTTCTTCCACTCTGGCGGAATCTGCTTCTTCGTCATGCTCTCCTTCGTCTCAATTTGGGTCATCATATCCGTCATATACGTATAGGTCTGGTAAAATTTCTGATCCCAGCACTGGCTCTTCTTCCAACAGGACTCACACGCTTTCTGAGTGACGGCATTCATGAAATGCCCAACATCCTCCTCCTTACGAGTCACCTCATCTTCGGTCGTAAGCTGCTTGAAGCTGCGCGCAAGCTGGCGAAACACCTCCGAGAACTGCTCGACGCGGCCTGCCGTCACATCCCGCACACGCTTCGCATAATCCTGCTGTGACTTCAGATTCTCTTGTGTACCAGGTACATACTTAGCCAGCATGAGGATGACACTGCGAGGCGTCAAGAGAAACAAGGCCACAGCCGCGAGCGATTCCCACGCCGAATTGATCACATCCAAATTAGAGCCCATATAGAAGGAGAGAATGGATGAGCCTATCAGCATCCCGAAGGCAACCATTAAGCGATTGCCCTCCTTAAGGAGACCTGCGAGCATACCAGAGAAAGCGAGTAGACTCATCTGATAGATCGCATTACTATTCGCAAGACTGAGAATGAGCCCAGTCACAACACCAACGGATGCTCCGAACGGCGCTCCTCCTACCAAAGCAAACAGCAGTATTAAATAGCGAGATAGCACATGCTCGACCGTGACAGGGCCCACGAGCCAACCAACCGTACCCGTCATAACCGAGGCTAGCAAAATAATTAAGCAAATGATCTCCTCATGCTTCAAATGATAATTTTTCCGAGTTAGCGTAAAGACCGGAATCGCTTGGATAAAAATGAGCGTCAGCACCAGACTTAGCAGCGCTTCAACGGTGAGCATCATGAGCGAGTACCACGTTAAGTTAGACACAACCAGCTCCGCAAAGAGCTGCACCAGAAAGGTTGAGCTGAATACGAGCAGCGGTGCTAACGAGACGTCTGATCGTTCATATTTCTCCAATGCCTTCTGGATTAACAAAAATGTAACGATTTCTGTCACCAGATAACCAGTGTTCCCATTCACCGCAAGCAAGCTTCCCGCAAAAGCAGCAATCCCTACCCAATGCAAGATATCCTTTCTTGTAAAATAAATGACCGCGATAAACGAGAGCGCAAATGGTGATAACTGTTCCAGAATCATCGCACGACCTAGCAAGAAGCCCATAACGATTAGCAGTAACGACCATTTCTTAGCAACAAAAGCTTGAACCCATCGATTCTCCACAGCTGCACTGTGAACGCCTACTTTTGCTTTCTGCCAAATTCCCGACCATCCGCCACCCATCACCGCGCCTAAGCTTCGTCTTTGCATATTCTCGAACACCATCCATTTCTTCCCTTATTTGTTTCTCTAGTATAGAGACAATCTAGCAGAAAGTTTGTCAGAATGAGTTGATAGATTCAAAGAAATTTCCGACATGTCCCGAAACCTTTGTCAACGGGTCCCAGCCCTTGCCCACTCTAGGTTCACCCTATTGAAAACGTTTCCAAAAGTCTGATTACCTCGAACTTTCGCCCTGCGTATGGGGGAGATACCCGTAACTCCATGTCGATTGTTTTGTATGGTTTTGCACAACTTGTTACCCGCGGCCAAAATAAACGGCTATGCCGTCCTCTTTGAACGCGTGCGTTTATCATGAAATATAGCCGACTTATTGTCTGAAACAGATACATACTTATATTTAAAGAAAAAACCACATCCGCCTCAGCGAATGTGGTTCATCATCTGCATCTATTAGTCTCTTCTTCCGCCTCGGCCACCGCGTTTGGACTCGGTGTTCTTCTTCAAGGACGAAATCCGCTCTTCACTATCTTTAAGGAAACGAGATACTTTATCTTCGAACGAAAACGGTCTAGCACCGCCCTGCTGCTTGTTAAAGCCGCCGCGACCACCACCACCGCCGCCACGATTGAAGCCACCGCCGCCACCTGGACGACCGCCACCACCACCTGTACCACCGCTCGGAGGACCACTACGATCGCCGCCACCGCTTGGGCGACCACCTTGGTAACCGCCACTTGGACGATCTCCACTAGGGCGACCTTGATAGCTGCTGCCACCTGTACGTTCAGGACGAGCTGGTCTTTCCTCAACTGGCTTGTCAATCGTTTGCTTGATCGACAGTCCGATCTTGCCATCCTTGTCCACGTTAATTACTTTGACCGTTACCTTGTCTTCTAGCTTCAAGTGGTCATTAACGTCCTTCACATAATTGTCCGCGATCTCCGAAATGTGAACAAGACCGGTAACTCCTTCAGCAAGCTCGACGAATGCTCCAAAGTGAGTAATCCCCGTCACTCTACCCTCTAACTTGGTGCCAACTTCAATTGCCATAAAGTAAAATGTTCCTCCCTTAAAATGTTGAAAACACTGGCTACGCCGATTATAACCGATGCAGAAACCACGGTCAACACGGCATACGCCACTTCTTCGTAACGTTTTTTATTGCGACTTCGAGACACTCAGTGGTGTCTCTCCCGTTTTACTGTAATGAAAGTCCCGGCGAATGATTTGATCCAAATATTCGTCGTTATGCAGCCGTGCGATTTCTTTCGTTGTTTGGGCATTCACCTTCTGCGCCTCGACGAGTTGTTGTTCCATATTCGCTACGACACTTTTCTTCTCGTGCAGCTTGGCGAACTGCCCCCAGATGTTAACAGCGGCCCAGCTCAGAAAACATAAGACAATGATCAATAGAATACGCAGTCTACGCTTCGAGCCTTCCCGACTGATGCGCTTGGTTGAAGCCGTTGCTTGAGCATGCATGAATAGGAATTCCTCCTACTTCGAGAATATCCTGCGATAAAGCGCAATGATGCGTCCCTTCAGTTTCTTCAACCAGTTAGGGATCACCAAGTACTTATGCACAGGCTTAGTCATCCAGAGGAATAATCTCCACACAGGATATAGCAATTGTAGCACAATTCTGTAAAGGAATATAGCTACAGCTAGCAAAAAGCCTAAAATTATCACCGTTAGACGATATAATGCAATAATCGGTTTAATGATTAGAATTTCGACAGTCCTCGTAAGGAAGCGGTATATCACCACAATAATTCGAATGAGAATGAGCGTAAGGTGAACGACCAAAGGACTGAGGAGGGCGAAATAGAAACTAATGCCGATCCCCATGCCGAGGAAAATAAAAATTCGAACTTGTCCTTCATTACTGTAAATGAGCATCTTAAACACCAGGATTGTCGCCACAATCCAATAGATACTATCCACAATCGGAATGGTCCATCGCGGTAATCGCAGCTTGCCCGAGAGTACATGAAATACATCGAACATAGCCCCTATGCAAATACCACTCAGGATCATCATGAAAATCGTATGAAATTGAACGGGAAGCGTCACTTGAATAGCTTACCTAGGAACCCTTTGGATTTCTCCTGGGTATTCCCATCCACATAGGCTAATTCATGAATAATACCTTCAATGGCGACTAATCCTTGCTCCAAGCTCAAGTTCTTGATGTGCAAATTCTGCCCCTTAATCATCAAGTAGCCCATTTCCGTTTCAAGGAGGAATTCTTCGCTATCAAAGCTTTCTACATTCAAAACTCCCGATATTTCCAAGAGCTTGCGATTCAGCATTTTAATTTCTTGCCTCTTATTGTTGTTTTTCACGGGTTCGATCATGGCCTGTTACCCCTCCTTCACCTAATCTTACGATATGGGGGGATGTCCTTTTTTAGAACCAAGCCGTACATCTATGCCTGCAAAAAAATAGCCTGAAATCCCCTCTGCAGGAATCCCAGGCTACTTCACAGTTATGCGTTATTCGGATTGGAAGGCTTCTTCCTTCAGCAACGTGTACATCTGCGCAGCGTCTTCCTTGCGGGTAGACTCCGTCAGAAGCTCAACGCGAATCGTTACTTTCTTTTGACCGAACTGAATGGATAGCTCGTCTCCAACTTTCACATGCGTACTCGCTTTAGCGTCTCTACCGTTGATCCACACGCGCCCTTGATCGGACACATCCTTCGCAACCGTACGGCGTTTGATCAGACGAGATACTTTGAGAAATTTATCGATCCGCATTATTTTACAGCGTCTTTAAGCTTGTTGCCCGCTTTGAAAGCAGGAACATTGGATTCTGCGATTTCGATTGGGTTACCTGTTTGCGGGTTGCGACCAGTACGGCCGGAACGTTTACGAGTTTCGAATGTACCGAAACCGATCAATTGTACTTTATCTCCGGATGAAAGAGCGTCTGTTACTTCACCAAGGAATCCGTTAAGGACAACTTCTACGTCTTTCTTAGTAAGTCCGCTTTTTTCTGCAATGTTGTTGATTAGATCTGTTTTGTTCATGTGGTTTCTTTACCTCCCAAAATGTTTGAAGATCAGGTCTTCTATGTACCAACTGTGGTTACATTTCATGATTCACCTTGCAACAAGTCTAGTATTCTGCTTTTTTCGGCAAAATCCTTCTAGCGTTGATCAAGTTTTGTAACTTTTTTTGCATCCTGCCAGTATTGCTCCATCTCTGATAACCCAGTTTGTTCAAAAGATAAGCCCTTTAAACGTAGCTGTTCCTCCATATATGAAAATCTTTGCATAAACTTACGATTGGTTTGGGCTAGCGCCTCTTCCGGATCTACTTTTAGGAATCTAGCAACATTTACGATGGAAAAGAGAACATCCCCCAGCTCGTCACGACGCTCCTGAGCACCGTCTTCCGCCCCCAACACAATCGCTTCGCGCAGTTCAGTGAGCTCCTCTTCCACTTTGGCAAGCACATCATCTAGCTCCGTCCAGTCAAAACCGACCGTTGCCGCCTTCTTCTGCAGTTTCATCGCCTTCATCAAGCCAGGAAGCTCACGCGGAATGCCGTCCAGAACAGATTGCTTCGTGGCATCGATACCTTTCATCCGCTTCTCCTCTACCTTGATCGCATTCCAATTGACTAGCGCCTCATCGGCGTCTTCCGCCTTCAGCTCACCAAACACATGAGGATGACGGCGAATCAACTTCTCATTCAACGTGGCAATCACATCGTACACCGTGAAAGTGCCGATTTCTTCTTCCATTTGGGCATGCAGCATCACTTGTAAAAGCAGATCACCAAGCTCCTCGCACATATGCTCCGGATCATCCTCGTCAATCGTCTCTAGTACTTCGTAGGCTTCTTCGATCAAATTCTTACGCAAACTCTCGTGCGTCTGCTCCTGATCCCACGGACAGCCTTCTGGGCTGCGCAAGGTCTGCACAATCTCATGCAGCTTGCCAAATGTCCGGTAGTACGGCTCCTCCTGCTCGCTGCGAGGCACCCATACTAACGACAGATTACCGTAGCCTTTAACATGGTCAAGCTCATGAAGCGGCACTTCAATGATCTGTTCCTGGCCTACGACCCCTAGAGAATGACCAACAACAACGCGGTACTCATCCGGATATGCATCCATCAGGCTAATTTTCAGATCAGATGCCGTGTACGTATCGTACACCTGCCCAATCACCGTATGCAGCTGCGGATTCAAGGAATAACGGCTGATGCTAGTTGCATCCAGCAGCTGGAAGCCGTCGATGGGGTCGAAGCCAAAGCGCAGGAACGCTTGGTCTAAGAAACTCTCTCCACCAGTGATTTGAAGTTCGATGCCTTCTGAAGCACAGCGCTCCTTTAGCAGCTGTACAGTGTACTCCGCCACCATGGGATGACCTGGGACCGCATACAGCACTTCGACTGTATTACTTTTGGCAGCGGTGATTAATTCTTCCGCGATGGACTCATAAACTCCCTCAAACGACTCATTCGACACGTAGTTCGCATCAAACGTTTCATAGGGTATCTGGTTGGCATCTAAAAGCTGCACCATCGGATGGTCTTTCGTCCGTAGGAACAGTTTTGCTTGCGACTTTGCCGCTAGTTGGAGCTTTTTCCATACCCCTAATGTTAATTGATCTTCGTCTCCAGTCCCGAGTCCTAAGACGGTAATGCGCGGGTTGTTTGTTGACATGGGATGACACCTCCTGATTGATGGATATAGGGATTTTGCCGAGTGGGGCAGAGTTGTAATTGTGGTTTTGTGAGATGCGTGAACAGTGCTCGAGTGAGCTGGACTGATGTTTTTCATCACTAGGGAGCCAGGTTGCGCGCGAATGCATGCTGTAAGGATGGATTTCATCACTATGGGCGCACGTAAAACCGCCGCTAACTGGGATCGACCGGGCCGACCGAAGCCTTCGTCGGCCGCAGCTTCGCCAGGACCGGCGCCAGCTTCCGGTCCAGCTCCGGCATCAGCCGCAGGTCCTCGCGGCTGATGCTGCCGCTGCGCAGCAGCGCAAGCGCGTAGACGGCTGCGCCGCCGGCTACGCCAACCACAGCGATGGCGCTAGCGCTCCATCGCTCAGGCACGTGCCATGCCGCCGGAGCGAGCATGGCCAGCCCTTGCAGCGCTGCGAGGCCTCCGCCCATCAGTCCCACGCCCAGCGCGGGACTGACGACGTACGGCCGCAGCGCGAAGCGCACCCCGGTGCAGCGGCGCAGCTGCACCAGATTCAGCCCCGCCGCAGCGGCGTAGGCGATCACCGCGCTGAGCGCGGCGCCGTCGATGCCCCAGCGGGGCAGCAACAAGACGTTGCCGAGTGCTTTCAGCACGATGGCAACGAGCAGGGCTTTGGCCGGCGTGCGAATCGCTCCGGCGCCCTGCAGAACGCTGGCGCTGACAGCGTTCAACGTACTAAACAAGGCCGTGAAGGCCAACACGGCCATCGTCCAGCTCGCCTCTGAGCTCGTATAGAGCATCACGTTGATCGGCATCGCTGCGAACGCGAGCCCGAACGAAGCACCAAGCCCGATCAGCCATGCGAGCCTCACAGACATTTCAGCGCGAAAGCGGATAAGATCAATCTGCCCTCTTACCTTGGCTTCCGCTATGGCTGGCACCAAGACGGCTGACATCGAAGACGCCACCATCACGACCAGCTGCACAAGCGGAAGCCCGCGGTTATAAAGGCCGAACTGACGCATGGCCTCCAGCTCGCTGCCAAATGAAGCTTCCAGCAAACGAGGCATGGTGAACGTATCCACAAGCGTGAGTAACGGCACTACAATAGCGCCAAGGCATACAGGGATCGCATACAACGTAATACGTTTCGCCCATTGCCAGGAAGAGATCAGTTGCTTTGACTCCAGACCAGCTGCTATCGCCTTCTTCACTTCCTGTTCTGACCTTGGCCCTGTTCCTTCCTCTAGCTCCCTATATGTTGGTAAGCTTGCATTCTCTCGCTCCACACGCTGCGACCTCCGCCAATACACAGCCATAACCACCAGACCCGCTCCAGCGCCCGTCACAGAGCCAAATGTAGCCCCTGCTGCGATCCAAGCTTCATCGTAGGCGAGTGCGACCATATACAGCAGCAGTGTAACCATCGTGATCACACGAATGAACTGCTCAATAACTTGTGAGACCGCCGTTGGCACCATATTCTGATACCCTTGGAAATAGCCGCGCAGAACAGCCAGAACCGGAGAAAGAAGCAGTGCGAATGATACACTGCGGATCGCCGTGACGGTTCGAGAAATGCCTATCCAACCAGCAAACGTCTCCGCACCAAAATACAATATCAAAAACAACAATATGCCTGCACTCATTAATAGGACGGATGAGACAACCACAATCCGCCTCGCGCCAGGATGATCTCCTTCTATGACACGTTCAGCTACAAACTTAGATACCGCGACTGGAAATCCAGCAGTTGCTGCAAATAAGATCAAAATATAGAGCGGATAGACCGCATTATATATGCCAAAAGCCACATCTCCAGCAACATTCTGTAAGGGGATCTTCTGAAGCGTTCCCAATAATTTGGAGAGCACAGCGGCAGTGCCAAGCAGGGCAGCGCCTTTTAAGAGCTTATTCCCCTGTTTACCATCACCATGCCTCTGGAGCCCCTCGTCCTGCTGATCTTGCTCCTTGCCGGTGACCCTCATTCCGATTTACTCCTCTACACTAACGTGATTCCTATGTACGTATTATAGCGAAATCTGCCATTTTAGACAAAATAAACGACTACGCCGTCCTCTTAGAACGGGAGCGTTTATCTAGTCATATAGCAGACTTATCATGTGAAACATATAAATGCTAATATGACAAAAAAAGCTTCGCTTACAGATGCGTCACCATCTCCGTAAGGAAGCCTTCGTTTGGGGTTATGTGTTCATTGCTCCATCTGCTTCGCTAGAAATCCAGCTGCAGTCTCAACCATTTTAACTTCCATATTGCCCATTTTCACATTCTCGTCCTTCGAAACCAGGATAACCGAACCAATGGGATCGCCCCCTGCTACAATCGGCGCAGCTACAAAGGAAGTGAACGTTTCATTGGTATCTTTAATAATCTCAAATTGCCCTGAGCTGCTTTCAATGACAGCCTTCCGATTTTCCATGCAAGACTCAATGATCGCCCCTACGGATTTCTCTAAATAATCTTTTTTAGATCCGCCAGCCATGGCAATAATATTATCTCGATCCGAAATCAAGGCAACATGATTGGTGCTTTCAAATAACGACTCCGCATATTCCTTCGCAAAATCGCCAAGCTCACCAATCGGCGAATACTTCTTCAGAATGACTTCTCCATCACGATCCACGAAAATTTCCAAAGGGTCACCTTCACGAATGCGTAGGGTGCGCCGTATTTCCTTGGGGATTACAACTCTCCCTAAATCATCTATCCGACGGACAATTCCAGTTGCTTTCATACCTCTAGATGCCTCACTTTCCGCTTACGAATTAGATACGACACGAGCATGAAACCTTGTATGCTTGATCGGGATTTGGTGGGAACTTGAAATCTATCCATAGTATTCTTCACTTCCCAATCTTCTATGCAGACGCCTCGACTAAGCAATTTACTTTATTTAGCTCTGCACCCTGCTGCGCTTATCATGTCCAAAAATGAGAAAATCTATATCGAGGAAATTCAATGATGAGCGACCGCGCTTAGATGTAGATTTTATCGCCAATAAGAAAGCTGTTTTCGGGAACCGAAAACAGCTTTCTTATGTGGTAACAAATAAAAACAGGATGCCCATTATCGGACATCCTGGTAAGTTCTTACTTTGCAGCTGGGCTTGCCGCAGGACTAGCTGCTGGACTTGCCGCTGGAGCTGGGCTTGTTTCCACTTTCGGAAGGTTATTCGTTTCGATCAATTTCGGGTATTCCGTTTCTGCAAACTCAGACAAGGATTTCTCTGCAAGCTGAGATTTGATTTGTGTTTTGAGTGTATCATCCAGTTGCTTCGTGCTTCTGGATTCTACTTTCATCACGTGGTAACCAAAACTGGATTCAACTGGATCACTGATTTTGTTCAATGGAAGCGTGCTCGCTGCATTTTTGAACTCAGGTACCCATTGATTGATATCGGCATCTTTGTACGTACCGCCAGCGTCTTTGGAACCTGGATCATCGGAGTATTCTTTCGCAAGCGCCGCGAAATCGCCGCCTGCATCCAGCTTCGCCTTCACTTCTTTCGCTCTTTTCAACGCTTCATCCTTCGTACGAAGATCTGCTTGTGTCGCGGAATCTTTCAAAGAGATGAGGATATGGCTAACGGTTGCAACGTCAAAAGCATGTGCTGCCGCTTGTTCTTTATATGAATCTTGAACCGCTTGGTCCGTGATTTTACTTTCCATGCTGCCCATTGTATAGAAGCTTAATTTCATCAAGGACTCGATATCTTTCAACTCGATACCGTTGTCTTTCAACTGCTTGTCCATTCCGCCTTCTTGCTTGCCGAAATAGTCAGTGATAGCTTTCATTTGCTCGGTTACTTGTTTGTCAGCATCCGCTTTCACTTTATCATCAGCTTTAGCTGAAAGGACGCGGAAAGTCACCATTTGCTTCAACATATCTTGTTGAAAAGCAGGATCTGCCAAGTATTGAGCTAATTGCGGGGAGAACATTTTATTTACGCTAATGAATGAATCAAACTCGGCGCGTGTAATTTTACCGCCCTCTTTGTACGTAGCGATAATATCACTTGGATTACCTGTCGCAGCCGCTGTAGCGGAAGGCGAAGCTGTTGCAGCGCCTTCCTTTTTGCTTCCGCACGCGCTGAGGACAGAAAATGCAAGGACTACTGTCACCAAACCTAAAATCCATTTTTTCGAAGTAAGTCGTTGTTTGCTAGTTTCATTTGGCAACATCCTGTAATTCCCCTTTCGTTTTCAGAACATCCTTATATTGTACCAAGAATTTCTCCAACAATTCGATGGAGGCTTCCGGCTTCATACCTTTAAAGCGGATAACAATGAGTAACTGCGGATCTGCGTTCAATTTGATACGACCATCAAAGCCTTTGGACAAGGCAAGGAGCTTCTGTCCATCCAGCCTGCTATTCTGGTCGATATGCACCTTGATTAGGTAATCCTCCCCTTTTTGGCTAATCGTTTCAATCCGGTACTCCGAACCGTATGCTTTCAAACGAGCCACTGTCAGTAGGTTGAACACGGCCTGCGGCAGATCGCCGAAACGATCGACGAGCTCGTCATGCAGATCCGCGGCTTCTTCCAGCGTGCGAATGGCGGCCACTTTTTTGTAAATTTCGATTTTCTGCATGCTGTCATAGATGTAGTCAGAAGGCAAGTACGCATCCAATTGGATATCGATCGATGTATGCCATTCCGGTTCGGGATTGACCGCTTCTCCATCTATTTCGAGCTTCAGCTTTGCAATTTCTTCCGCTAGCATTTGAGAATACAAATCGAAGCCGACGGAAGCAATGAAACCGTGCTGCTCAGCACCTAATAAGTTCCCTGCGCCACGAATGGATAAGTCCCTCATCGCAATTTTAAAGCCTGAACCAAGTTCTGTAAACTCTTTAATCGCTTGAAGTCGTTTCTCAGCTACTTCTGTAAGCACTTTATCACGTTGATACGTGAAATAAGCATAAGCGACACGATTTGACCTGCCTACACGTCCGCGCAGCTGATAGAGCTGTGAAAGCCCCATTTTATCCGCATCATGAACAATAAGTGTATTCACATTCGGAATATCGACACCCGTTTCAATAATACTTGTGCTGACGAGAACATCATACTCGCCATCCAAGAAATCGAGAATTGTCTTCTCGAGCTCCTGCTCGCCCATTTGACCATGCGCTACAGTTACCCGTGCATCTGGGATCATCATCGAGATTTGATCGGCAATCTGCGTAATACCTTGAACACGATTATAGAGGTAATAGACTTGACCCTCACGGGCTAATTCCCGCTCGATCGCCTCTCTCACCAACGTTGGCCCGTATTCCACCACATATGTCTGAACCGGGAAACGATTCTCAGGCGGTGTTTCAATAACAGATAAGTCACGAACCCCCAACATGGACATATGCAAGGTTCTCGGAATCGGTGTCGCTGTCAGTGTAAGCACGTCCACATTGGTCTTGAGTCGCTTCAGCTTTTCTTTGTGGGACACGCCGAAACGCTGCTCCTCATCGACGATGAGCAAACCTAGATCCTTGAACTGGACGTCTTGCGACAAGAGGCGATGGGTACCAATCACAACATCAACGACGCCCTTCTTGACCCCTTTCATAACCTCCGTTTGTTCCTTTTTGGACCTGAATCGACTTAATACCTTCACATTGAACGGATAGCCGGAGAAACGCTCACGGAATGTTTCATAATGCTGCTGAGCCAAAATCGTCGTAGGTACGAGAACCGCAACTTGTTTCCCGTCAATCGCGGCCTTAAAGGCTGCACGGACAGCGACCTCGGTTTTACCGTATCCAACGTCACCACATAACAGCCGATCCATTGGACGTGCTTTCTCCATATCCGTTTTGATTTCCTCAATCGCGCGAAGCTGATCTCGCGTTTCATCGTAAGGGAACATCGCCTCGAACTCATTCTGGTAGGAGCTATCCTTACTAAATCCATATCCGGTCGCCGCTTGGCGTTCGGCATACAGCTTGATCAGCTCATCCGCAATATCTTTAACAGATGCGCGAGCTTTGCTCTTCACTCTGGCCCAATCTGCGCCTCCGAGCTTATATACCTTCGGTTCTTTCTCTTCGGAACCGACATACTTTTGGATTAAATCAATTTGGTCAATTGGAACAGACAGCTTATCGCCGCCGGCATACATAATGTGGAGATAATCCTTATGAATTCCGCCGACCTCTAAGGTGCCGATGCCCACGTATTTCCCAATCCCGTGATTGACGTGAACAACATAGTCCCCGACCTTCAGCTCTTGATAGCTTTTGATCCGTTCTGCGTTCTCGAGCTTCTTCTCCACTTTACGGGCCTTACGCTGCTTCTGGGTGAAAATTTCACCCTCCGTAATGACGACGAGGTGGATAGAAGGCATTTCAAAGCCCGATTGCAAATTGCCATCGACAATTTCAGGCACTTCAATCTGATAGTCGTTAAGAACGCGACGTACGCGCTCAGCACGATCTTCACCATTCGCCAGCAAAATGACCTTACTGCCATTTTTCTTCCAGCGCTCCATCTCCGCTTTGAGCAGATTCATCTGTCCGTGGAAATTTTGCATCACGCGGCACACGAAATTGACGATATTTTGCGGCTGAATACCCGCTACTTGACGCAGGAAAAGCGAAACATACAACGTCGGGAACGGTCTACGGTGCAGCAGGGTTTCGTAAGATTTGGACAGCACAAAAGCCGGCAAGCTCTTCCCCTCAGTTAACGCATGCATCATCCATTCGGCTTCATCGCGTTCCAACTGCTTCGCTGTTTCCAGGAGGCGGGCAGGCTCGTCGATAATGAGAATCGAATCTTTGGGCATGTAGTCCATGAGCGTCTGTCTTTCCGTATATAGGAGAGAAATATATTTATAAATACCCGGGAACGTCTGTCCTTCGCGCATTCGTTCTATATCGTGACCGATACCCTCTAACAGCTTGTCTTTGGCTGAACGCTCGGTCATCTTCGCTAATTGTGCTTGCAGCAGTTCGTACGCATGCTGCGCCGCTGATTGTAACCGCTTTCTATCCGCTTGAATCTCGCGGCATGGAGGGATCGTCACCGTTGTTAATTTATCAATTGACCGTTGGTCACTTACATCGAAAGTCCGAATAGAGTCTACTTCGATATCAAAAAGCTCAATCCGAATCGCATTCTCCGACGTTAGCGGAAATAAATCGAGAATTCCGCCGCGAACACTCATCTCGCCCTTGGTCTCAACCCGCTCGACCCGCTCATACCCTAGGCTTGATAAGGTGGCTAGCAGCTCGTCTAATTGAACCGTATCTCCGACATTAATCGTTACACGGGATTCCTCGAACACTTGCTTAAGCGGGAGCAATCTTCGCACGCCAGCAAAGGGTGCTATGACCACGCCGCGGTATCCGCCAGCTAGTTTAGTGAGAACGTCAATACGCTGCGCTAGCATCTCCGGGCTTGATGCGGCTTCTTCCGTAGTCAGAAGCTCTTGAGATGGATAGAGCAGCACTTCATCAGGGGATAGACACTCTAAAAGGTCTTCCGCTATTTTTTGTGCAGCGAACATATTATGCGTTACAACGAAAAGCGGGCGCTCAAGCTCACGCGCGAGTGAGGCTAGCATCACTTGCCTGGAGGAGCCAGTTAAACCGGCAATGAGCTGCTCTTTCATTTCGGACTTGAGGCCTGTCACGATCGTTTGAAAGTCGGTATCCGCAGAAAAAGCTTGAATTAAAGCTTGCAAACAAGTACACTCCCCTCACAAAAAGAAGCCTCGGCACACTTGCCTCGGCTATTGACTCTTCAAACTCATCATAATTATTGCAACGGACTGGCTAGCAGGGATAATTCTGGGTTCGCTTCTAGTGCCTCATGACAATAGTCGCAAACGACCCTAACTGTAACATCTCCGTTCGTATTATACGATATTATATCTCTACGCTCATCAGGGGTCAAGAAATGGAAGCCTAACTGCTGCTCCGTAATCGCATGCTGATTAATTTCCCCGACAAAAGTATGACAATGCCTGCAAATATACTTGATCATATGTATGCCTCCTTCGATAATTCGATTACATCCTAGTATGACCATTCTTCGGAGAAATTAGCCGAATCTGGCATTGTCATTTCGAATTGGGAGTGAACATATCATCATTTATACAGCAGGATAAAGGAATCTGATTATTTATTAAACTTAGCCATCGTTCTCTCGAAGGATTCTCCCAGACTAAACTCCATTGCATCACATGTTAGATCTAACACGTCGTTAATCGACTTCATCTCTTCTTTGGAAAAGTTGGATAGCACATAATCTGCAATGTTATATCCAGGTGCCGGACGATTCACACCAATCCGGATGCGATTGAAAATTTGTGTGCCCCCATGCTGGATAATCGATTTGATGCCATTATGCCCCCCTGGACTTCCTTGGTAGCGAAGACGAATTTGTCCAAAGGTTGTATCCATATCATCGTAAACAATGACGACGTCTTCCATTTTCGCTTTATAGAAATCGAGGAAAGCTCGCATGGATTCACCGGAAAGGTTCATGTAGGTCATTGGTTTGAGTAAATAAACCTTCGTTCCATTCACATTCCCTTCTGCCAATAACCCTTTGCCCTTATTCTGAAAAGAGGTGATTCCCCATTTGGCGGCAAAACGGTCGATGGCCATGAACCCCACATTGTGCCGATTCAGTTCATACTGCTTTCCCGGATTTCCCAGTCCGATAAAACATTTCATATTCTTCTAAATCCCCCCATGCATGATCTGAAAATATAAGAAAAAACCTTTGCGGAACCCGCTTTTAAAGGTTATTGTTTACAATATACCTGTTTCTCATTGTTTGCCATCCCATAAAAGCTGTAGGTGATAAAAGAACGATGTATCTTCATGGACAACAGCTTACAGAAGATGATCATTTCCAAGATCATTTCGATGCGGACGTACCCGTCCAAGTATACTATCAAAATCTGCACAAGGATATAGGCTTCATCGAAATGTACAACCGTCATTTCGTTAAGATTAATCGTACCTTTTATAACAGAAAGGCACATACTTTTGTTTCGCGCCCTGGATATTAAGCGCTTACATTGGTGAAACGACAAACGTTAGAGCCATCAGGCTTCACCTTGCCAATTGTCTTACCACGCTTCCAAGCCTACTAGCATGAGACAAAGAAAAACCCCTTTCGGTCTCGCTCAGCTTGGTCGTTTTCACGTAAACCAAGCTGAGTGGGTAGCACCTCATTTCTAGCGTACCCCACCTCAAGAGGTTCCATCCCTATTGTTTCATCACTCCGCCGTGCATGGTCACCCACTGTCTATCAACGACCTTTATTTTCTTTCTTCGCTCTCATCCGCGCTTTGATTTTATCTGCATAACCAGCTTTATTCTCTTGTCGTACACGAGCGATAGCCATATCGCCATCGTTTACATTATGGGTAATCGTAGCGCCAGCAACGACAAACGCACCGTCACCAATCTTCACAGGAGCGATCAAATTGACATTGCTGCCAATAAACGCATCATTCCCGATTTCCGTTACGTTTTTATTGAAGCCATCATAATTCACCGTTATTGCACCGCAACCGATGTTTACGTTCGTCCCGACAACCGCGTCACCCACATAGCTCAAATGGGAAACCTTCGATCCCTCTCCAAGCGTCGCGTTCTTAATCTCTACGAAATCGCCAATCTTCACTTTCTTGCCAAGCTTAGCACCTGGTCTCAAGTATGCAAATGGACCTACAGAAGTTTCGCTGTCTACGAAGGCATCCTGAAGAACGGACTGCTTAATCGTTACTTCATCCTGAATCGTGGAATCGATGATTTCGGTTTGCGGTCCAATCGTACAAAGCTCACCGATATGTGTATTTCCGCGCAAAATAGTACCCGGCAGTAGAATCGTATCAGCGCCAATCGTAACATCCTTCTCGATATACGTATTCAGCGGATCGATAATGGTAACCCCGTTCAACATATGCTCGCGGTTAATCCGCGCTTTGAACAGCTGCTCCGCCTCGGACAACGCCACACGATCGTTCACCCCAATGGATTCAGCTGGATCTGCCATGCAATAGCCTTGCACGACTTCTTCTGCGCTCGTCATAATGCCGATAACATCGGTTAGGTAATATTCATTCTGTACATTCTGGTTCGTAACCGACGCCAGTGCTTTGAACATTTTCCGATTATCAAAAATGTACGTACCCGTGTTAATCTCCTGAACAGCCGCTTCTTCCGGTGAGCAATCTTTCTGCTCTACGATCCGAGCTACGCGTCCATCTTCCCCGCGAATAATACGTCCGTAGCCTTGCGGCTCGTCCAGCTTCGCTGTCAAAATCGTAGCAGCCGCACCTGATTTCTTGTGCAGTTCGATCGTCTCTTGCAGCGTAGCAGCTGTAATGAGAGGGGTATCCCCACAAATGACAACCGTCATCCCTTCTTCCTCGCCAAGCAATTCCTTAGCCTGAAGCACCGCATGCCCCGTTCCTAGCTGCTGCTCTTGCAGTGCATACTGGGCACGATCACCTAGATAGCCTTTCACAGCCTCTGCACCAAATCCAACAACCACGACGGTTTGTGTTACTTCTATATGTTGCAGCGTATCGACAACGTGACCCACCATCGGTTTACCAACAACCGGATGAAGCACCTTGTACAGCTTTGATTTCATACGTTTTCCTTGTCCTGCAGCCAAAACAATTGCCATGAGCTTCAACGTAATTCCAACTCCTTTAATTGAACTATTGATATTCTATTTCCCTATAAACGAATGAGTTCTTCCCCCAATATAGCATCATTACCTATGAAAAGAAAAGAGAGCCCTAAGGGCTCTCTCAATAATCTGAATTATGCGCCTTCTTCAATGACTTCCTCTTCTACAGCTGCGCGATCGTATTCAGCGAGTACTGCTGCTTGAATTTTCTCACGAGTCGTGGACGAAATCGGATGAGCGATGTCGCGGAATTCACCGTCTGGTGTTCGTTTGCTCGGCATAGCAACGAACATTCCGTTATTGCCATCGATGACACGAATGTCGTGTACGACGAACTCGTTATCAATGGTAATAGAAGCAATCGCCTTCATCCTCCCCTCGGAGTTTACCCGGCGGAGTCTTACATCTGTAATTTGCACTTGTGTTCACCACCTTTTTCCATCTCTGAGACTTGGGTGATATATTCAACATATGGATGCAAATTCCTTCTTATTTTTTTGAAATTTTTGATAATTTAATGTGTTCTTAATGTTTCTGTTAAATTTCGACAGGAATCACAGCAATTAGTTCAATTTCGACAGAAACATCACGAGGTAATCTCGCAACTTCAACGGTAGATCTAGCTGGTTTGTGGTCTCCGAAGTAGGTTGCATAGATCTCATTAAGCTCCCCAAATTGATTCATATCCTTCAGGAAGACAGTCGCCTTCACGACTTGCCCAAAAGAAGAACCCGCTGCTTCAAGCACGCCTTTCAAATTCGCAAAAACTTGATGCGCCTGTTCCTTGATGCCGCCCTCTACGATTTGACCATCCAACCCTAACGGGATCTGTCCGGATGTAAACAAAAGGTTACCCCATTTAACCGCTTGTGAGTAAGGTCCAATTGCTGCAGGTGCTGTTGATGTTGAAATGAGTTCCATGCTTACGAATCTCCTTTTTTTTGAAATATAGAAATTACTTGTTCCAAAGATAAACACACCGTCCATGAAGGACGGCGGAGTCGTTTATTTTGCGTCAAAATAATTGCCTGGCTCTACCGTAATTTGCTTCGTCTTGGAGTCTACGCCATATAACCGAGCTAGTGAAACATAGTTATCCACCAACTGCTCCTCAGCCTCGCAGGATTCCATGAATACGCCGACGCCTTGTACAGTTGCTTTAAATTCTGCTAACAGATCCATCATGCCATGAATCGTACCGCCAACATGCATGAAGTCATCGATGATAAGCACCTTGGATTCTTCCTTCAGTGCGCGCCTTGCGAGCGACATCGTTTGAATCCGCTTGTTGGAGCCGGACACATAGTTGATGCTAACGGCTGAACCTTCCGTCACTCGGCTGTCTCTACGTACGATAACAACAGGCAGATTCATATACGTGGCCGTCGCATAGGCGAGCGGTATCCCTTTGGTTTCAACGGTCATAATCACGTCCACATCGCGACCAGCGAAAGCAGATGCAAAGGTTTTGCCAATTTCGTTCAAATATTGGGGCTGTCCCATGATATCTGACATATACAAATATCCACCTGGAAGAATCCGCTCTGGTTGTTGGAGTTGCAAGCATAGGTTCTGGATAAACTTCAGGGATATTTCTTTGGGCACCTTCGGTGAAAATTTCACGCCTCCAGCTGCTCCGGCTAGCGTATTTAGTTCGCCCAATCCTTCTTCTTCAAACACTTCTTTAATGATGGCAAGATCTTCGCTTATGGAAGATTTCGCGGAGTTGTAACGCTCGGCAAAAGTCGTTAAAGGAATTAACGAGTGGGGGCGAAACAACAAATATTGTGTCATTTCTACCAGCCTAGCGCTCCTTTTCAACTTTTTCATCGCACTACCCCCAAAAATCCGAATATTATAATGAAAATATACCACTTTTATACGTATTTGTTCAAGCTAACCATGAAAATTATGTTAACACGAACCTCACATAAATCTAACGCGTCCGAGAACAAATGAGCCAGTACGACCATTATGCCCCTTTAGATGAAAAAGAGCCCCATAGTGGGGCTCTTAGAAGGCTCATTATGTTAACATGCGCACAGCGTAAACATCCTTACAAAAGCCTCGCAGTCCGTTATAGATGCGCGGCACCTTCGCCTCCTTGGAAACAAGCCCAAATACGGTTGGCCCACTGCCTGACATCAACACACCATCGGCACCCAACCGCTGCATGCACTCCTTGAGATGTCTAACTTCTGGATAGAGATCCAGCGTTACTTCTTCAAGCACATTGCCTAAACTGTCGCAGAGACGGTCGAACTGCTTGTCCCTTATCGCACTCAACACACCTTCGGTCGAAGGATGATGCTTAATTTCCCGCGCATTCAACTTCCCGTAGATCTCCGAAGTCGACACATTGATCGGCGGCTTCGCCAGTACAACCCAACACTGAGGAGGTGCTGTAATCGGCTCTAGCTTCTCGCCGCGCCCTGTCGCAAGGGCTGTCCCTCCTGTCACACAGAACGGCACATCAGAGCCCAGCTCTGCGCCAAGCACCTGAAGTTCCTCACTCGGGATATTCAGGTTCCAGAGACGGTTGAGACCTCTGAGCGTAGCCGCCGCATCGCTGCTTCCACCAGCCAGGCCCGCAGCGACAGGAATCCGCTTATCCAAGTGAATGTACACGCCCTGTTTGACGTCGTAGCGATCCTTAATGAGCCGCGCGGCCTGGAAGGCCAGGTTCTTCTCATCGAGCGGAATATAGCCAGCCTGACTCGATATGATAATCGTATCGCGTGCCATCTCCTGCATTTCGATCCGATCCGCCAGATCCACCATCGTCATCACCATCTCAACTTCATGGTACCCGTCTGGTCTTTTATGTAAAACATCAAGAGACAAATTAATTTTAGCCGGTGCTTTCTCAAAAATCTTCATCCGATCACCTTCTTTTGCTCGTTTGCCACCCCGATATTATAACAAAACCGCAAAAAAAAAGCTAAAGCAATTGCTTTAGCTGTAATACGGACGCCCAGTCCCTTGGCTTGTCTGCTGATAGCCCGGTTTCATATGATTCATCGTTACCGTTTGTGGTTGATACGCGTTAAAGGAAGGTGTATAGCCCTGCCCGTTAAATGCAGGCTGGTTAGCCGTCGGCTGACGGTAGTTAGCTGGAGCAGCCTGAGCGTTAGTCTGGGAAGAAACATATTGCTTGGCCAGTTGTTCCTCTGCAATTTGAATCGCCCGCTTCACCATATTACCTGCATCCTTCGTGCGGATACCTGACCATCCTTCACGCTGAACAACATCGTAGAAACCAAGATCCTTCGCTAATTCATATTTAAAGCTATCGGACATAACACTTCTTCTTCGGCTCATACCAAATCCTCCTTATCATTTTCGCAAAATAAACTCTGCAACCATCATAAGCAGTGATTGATGACGATTTCGGTTAGTATGCCCCATCGCTTCAAGTCCATGCATCATGAATAACCCACTAAAGCAAAAACAGACCACGAGGGTCTGTTCAATATCGGAACGCTATTTAAGCTAATGCTGTATGTAAGTGATGCGAACCTGACCATCATCGTTGCATACGGTAACTTCGACGGACTCAGTGAGGATATCGGCGTAGCTGTATGACACTCGTTTGAAGGCATGGGATTCTTGATCTAATTTCACAATAAACACAGAAGGGTAGGTTTCTTCTAAAACACCAGAACGCTCGACAGTCTTACGACGGCCACCATTCGCTCTCAACATGATCTTCTGCCCAACGTGGGGCTCCAAACTGCGTTTGATTTCCAATAGCGCATTTTTTGCCATTGTCAACTACCACCTCTTTCCTCGTCAATTATAACCCATTTAGTCAATCATGTCAAATGAGGGCAAATATTATATCAGCACCCCAATCCCGTTGTCAACGGCATTTTTATTCGTTTTCCGATTTCCCCTCCCTTCAGGTTGTCACCAATGTTCGCAAATTATTCACACTTTTCCAGTTATAGATAAACTTCTTCATCCACCTTCAAGAATGAGTACATTTATCTAGGTTCTTATGAAGCAAATGCAGACAATCCAATCTTGCCATTTACAAAAAAAGAACACTCTCCGCCACCCTCCTCTAAGGAGTCCATGACATGAAAGTGTTTCTTAAGTCCCTACTTACCCATCCGAATCCACCACAACACAAGAACGCAACTCATCCTGCTTTTCTCATCCAGAAACGTCTATATCCGCGTGCTCAATCCCCGGAATACCCATCCGATAGCTGCCACGTGTCTCAATCCCGCCTAACCCTTCTAAACCTGTCACCGTCAAGTCCATAATATCCAGCATCGAAATGGTTTCCCTTGTCGAGGTATAGGACAACTTAGCCGCGATACACAGCGGGTCTAAGGCATGGATGAGAATGCGGGCAGGTGAACTCGCGAAATTAGCTCCGGCTCGTAATAAGGCTTCAAAATGCGACTGACATGCACCTGCAACAACAATTAACGAATCTCGATTCCGTTCATATTGTCTGGCCACCCGAACCGCATTCACGAAGTTCTGAGAATTCTTGTAGCTCGACAGATTACTCGGGCTAGTACTTTGCCGATTTTTCAGAATGCCATCATGGCCCGTAATCACGACAATGTCGGGTTTATATTGAGGAAGCAATCGTTGCAACGCTTCCGCCATTTGCACCTCGGGAACAAAAAACCCTTCTGCTGGCACACGTAATTCTCCGTATAACTGCATACTTTTCCGTAGATAGCTTGGATCGCCATCCAGATGAAGCACCCTCCCAGGCACTTCAAAATAGCTATTATTATTTGTTTGAGGCTTTTGTTTAAGGTTGATAGCTAGCTGATTCTTTTCCTGCAACTGCACTTGGGACACCGCTAGCCGACGCAGCGACTCACGAAACTCAGGCGAGCTTGACCGTGGATGATCTAAGGTCTCCGCCCTATTCGTTTTCGTCAGGTCCGTGAGCGGCGCATCTGCTAGCAGGCGGAAATCGACACCTCTCAGAATGGCTTTGAGATGCTCAATCCGCTCAATTTTAAACACGACGTCTCCGCCATAGGAAATACGGGTTACAAAGTCTCCTTGCCTCATCGCACAAATCCCCTCCTAGGGGTATCCTATGGCGAGACTAGGCATTTGGTGCGGGTTATTTGCAGCCGTGCGCACGAAGAGCCGTTGACAAGCGTGCGAACTCCTCCATACTAAGCGTTTCACCGCGTCGGGAAGGCTCGATCTGAATGCTGTGCAGCAAAGCTTCCAGCTCAGGTTTGTTTTCTTTGGTAAAGAACCGAGCCGCGAGGTTGTTGTACAAGGTTTTACGACGCTGCACGAAGGATGCCTGAACGACAGCGAAGAAGAAGTCCACGTCCGCCACTTCGACTGGCGGCGCTTGACGCACACGCAGTCGGATGACAGCGGAATCGACGTTCGGCTGCGGCACGAAGACGGTGCGAGGCACGATGGTGACGAGCTCCGGCTCGCAGTAGAACTGCACGGCAATGCTAAGGCTGCCGTAATCCTTGGTGCCTGGACGAGCCGCCATGCGGTCGGCCACCTCTTTTTGAATCATCACGACGATATTCTCCAAGGGAAGCTTCTCCTCAAGAAGCTTCATAATGATCGGCGTCGTGATGTAGTAAGGCAAGTTGGCGACAACACTGACGCCTTCCATGCCCTCGAAATGCTGCCGAAACAGCTCCGGCAGGTTCGTCTTCAAGATATCCCCATGAACGACAGTGGCATGGGGGTAGGGTGCCAGCGTCTCGCCCAGAATGGGCAGCAGACGCTGATCGATCTCGACGGCCAGCACGCGGCCAGCGAGCTTGGCCAGCTGCTGTGTGAGCGCGCCGATGCCAGGGCCGATCTCCAGCGCAGCCTTCGTTGGCCCGAGCTCAGCGGCCATGACGATTTTGCTCAATATATTCTGATCAATTAGGAAGTTCTGGCCTAAGCTTTTCTTCAGCACGAGACCGTTTTTCTTAATAATCTGCTTCGTTTTACTTGGTGTTGCCACATCTTCTGCGGTTACAATAACTTCTTGTCCGGATATCGTCATAGAATAGACCTCGTTATCTATAGGTTTTCGTACTCATGATTCAATTCAAATGCTCCAATGCTGCCTCGAATTCCTCTCGGGAAATCTGAAACATCGCGCAGCGCTTATAAAACTGCTTGCCATTGCAATAGCCAATGCCTAACGCATTGCCTACAACGAGCCGGCGAGCCGCCGCATCCGGATGCACGATGAGGCCGGCAGCGATCAGATCTTCCATCGTCAGCTGTGAAACCGCCGCGTCATACTCTGTCCGCAGGCTCTGAAGCGCCTGACGGATCGTCTCTGGCGTCGCGTTCTCGACGCCGATGTCGCCCTTATACGCCGCTTGCTCCTGCGTAATGAAGGCATGCTTGCAGCCAGGCACCTTGGCTGCCACAATCTTGCGAATCCGCTCACCGGCGTGATCTGGATCCGTGAATATAATGACGCCTCTGCGCTGCTGAGCCAGCGCGATCCGCTTGAGTACGGCTTGTCCGATAGCGGAGCCGCCTGTTTCAATCGTGTCCGCCTCCACAGCCCGCCTGATGGCAGCTGTATCGTCCTTGCCTTCCACAACGATCATTTCTTTTATCATTTACGTTTTCCTTCCCCAGTACGCAGAAAAAGAAGAGGGGTCTCCTCTTCTTTCGCGCAGGCATATGCCAAGCTACGTGTATGAGCTAGTGTTCCCGCCAAAACTACCGTTTACACGTTAGTTTTGAGACGGTTTAGTAGGGCCAACCACATACACGGTGTACCCTTGTTTCGTTCCGAATTTATTCGCATAACTGTGATCTTCATAATACACATCGATCATCTGGCCTTTCACGCCGCTGCCAATATCTTCAGCACGACGGAAACCGATACCTTCAATGTACACCCACCATCCGAGTGGAATCACCTTCGGGTCGACCGCAATCGTGCGCCCTTCAGTCACGGTAGTCCCTGTGTAGGTTTTGCCATAGCCAGCAGAACCTTCCGTCTTACCTGTCGATTCCACGTCCGCTGAATAGGCGGTTAGCTTCACATTTTTGAGAATTTGTTTGTAGCCGAAGGTCACACCGTTTTTGGAAACCTCATCGACACTCGGTGAAGAGGAAGAGAGAACAACAACCGGATTTTTCGTGCCTACCGATACTACTTTTTTAACACTTTCTGTTTGTACTTCTTCACCCACAACTGCTTCCGCGACTAAAACACCGTCCTCGAAAGTCTTTTCTTTCTTCTTCACCAGAACGCCTTCTTTACCTTCTTGGACGACTTGCTCTTTCCCTTTAAGTAAAGACGCGTCATTCTTTTTCTCTGTCTCGAATGCGATCGGTTCAGAGACTTCCTCCGTCTCTTTTTTCACACGGACGATTTTGATTTCATCGCCAGTGGTTAGAGCGGCCGTCGGTTCGGGAGTAATGCGATCATTCTCCCCAAGTGCAATATTTAAACGTTGCAATGCACTTTCTACCGTTCTTGCAGTTGTGTAAACAGTGGTGGTCTTTCCATCAGCAGTCAATTGAATTGGTGAGGCATGCTCGATAACAATTTTGTCTCCACCCTTGAGCTTGGTCGTGAGTGAAGCTGAAATTTCATCGTGCTCACCAATCGTTATGGCTTGTTCATCCAGTAGGCGTTGCAGGACCCATTGCTTCGTGTGCACAATAGTTTCTTGTCCATTCACAACCACGGATACGCTCTTGGTAGCCGTTCCGTACAACAACACCAAAAACATGAAAGTCATTGCGATTGAGATTATAGCTAGGCTTAAAATCAAACGCAAGTTTTCATGCTTCCATCGCAATGCGAAGGACATGCTGGATGATCGTTTTACATGGGTCTCGCTAATTGAGATACTGCCCACTTCTTCGGTCCTCCTTCAAAGCCTCGCCGCCAGGTTACAGCATGATTAAATTTGACGCGACTAAGGTTTTTAGTTTAACTTAACATGCTCGCCATCATCAGCATTCTTGCGTAGCCGAATCTGGTCGTCCCCCCCTTTTACCTATTCATCATCCTATGAATTCCGGGTCATTTTATGTCATCTGATCTGTGTAAAACCCTGTATGAGGACAAAAAGCCAGCAAGAAGAGGACTCTTCTCGCTGGCTTAGTTTGCATAGTGAAATACAAATAGCACGCACGACAATCGTTACCTCTCTTACGCTTACGAGGTTAGCTGACGGATTCGGACGTGAGAGTCGCCCTACGTAGACGCAAACTGCTTGTTTGACGTCCATGATTCACCCCTGTTACTCAATCTGCTTACTTAACCGCATTTGAATGCAAATTAAGCTTGCAGTGGTTCCCCCGTTTCCACATTTGGAACTCAGCGAATGGAAAATTGGCAAATTGGATATTAAGTTATTATGAAAAGTATATTACGCTGTTAATCTCAACCTGTAAAGGGATTAACACCCGTTAAAAAGGGCTAAATCACTTAAATTTCGATTATTTTCCATATATAACCCACTTATATCTACATGTGTCTATGTTTAACGTACGTATACTCGTTTTTTTGATATATAATGGCCAAAACTAGGCTAAAAATGCAAATTTGTTTATAATGATTCTGGAAGTATTCGATCAATAAATACCAATAATTTGCTATTTAGGGAGGCAATTGAGATGGGTCCCATCTTACAAGTAAACGCTTTATTCGGGGGATACTTACCCAACAAACCCGTTCTCCATGACCTTACCTTCTCGATCCGTCAAGGTGAAATGATGGGGTTAATTGGACTCAATGGGGCAGGAAAAAGTACCACTATCAAAAATATATTAGGGCTCCTACAACCGCAAAAAGGATCCATTCGCATTAACGGCTTAACTTTAGCAGAAAGTCCTTTACCCTACCGTGCGACATACGCCTATGTACCTGAAAGTCCGGAGTTATACGAAGAGCTTACCATTCGTGAACACCTTGAGTTAACAGCCATGGCATATGGCATTTCCAAGGAGGACTTCGAAGCCCGATCCCAGTCCCTGTTAGAGCAGTTTCAAATGAAAGACAAGCTGAATAGCTTCGCAAGTCATTTATCCAAAGGGATGAAACAAAAAGTGATGATCATGAATGCCTTCTTGATCGAGCCCTCTTTATATATCATTGATGAGCCATTTCTCGGACTCGATCCGTTAGCCATACGTTCCTTGCTCGAATTAATGGTCAACATGAAGCAAAGAGGCGCATCATTCCTCATTTCCTCTCACATTTTGTCTACGATTGAAAAATATTGCGATAACTTTGTCGTCCTCCATAAAGGTCACATGGTTGCCCAGGGAGATTTAGTCGAATTACGCGCACAAACAGCGCTTCCTCAGGCGTCATTAGACGACATTTTCTATAGGTTAGTTCAAGGAGAACTGCGATGACCCCTCCAATGGAAAATATACGCGCATTTAACACACATGCATTATGGAAGCAGCGATTTCAACATTATATGAAGGAATCCATGGGCTATTGGCAGTATGCCGCTCGAAGTAATTTTATCGGCTTCTTGTTGTTTCTTGTCATCGTTTCTTCCTATTATTATGCAAAAACATTACAGCGTCTTCCGACAGATTATCCCTACTTATGGATCGTCCTGCTCTTGCTCGTTCCACTTCTCACCTCAAGTCCCATTCGGACCCTGACTCGGAGTGCCGATCGGATGTTTCTATTGCGGATCGAGAATGAAATGGGTGCTTATTTTCGAAGCAGCTTTCTGTACAGCTTGTCACTTCAAGGCGTTTGGTTATTTCTCGCTTGGATCACACTACGACCGCTTTATAAGCATTGTCTAGGCACCAATGCGCAGCCATTTCTGCTAATATTTGCTCTATTACTTCTATTAAAAGTAGCGAACCTATTCGCTAGTTGGCAGGAAGGAAAATTTGCCGCTGAACGAACAAGATTCCTATCCGTTTGTTTTCGATGGATGGCATCCATTACCCTAATTACAATCCTATTTAACTACAGTGTCTTATGGGCTAGTCTAGCTGCATTAGTTCTTGTATTCGTTTGGCTGATTACGTTTCGATACGCAGCTAAATATGTGATCGGATGGGATTATCTGATTGCCAAAGAGAAGCAGCAGCAGGCTAGACTCTACGCCTTCTTTAACTGGTTCGTCGATGTACCGCAGCTGCCAACACGAATAGCCCGCCGAGGTTGGATCAGCGGACTCACACGATTTGTTCCTTTTCGACAAGATTCAGCGTTTCTCTATTTATATATGAAGACATTGCTGCGAACCGAGCTGTTCGCCATTGTTCTCCGACTGACTGTGATTGGCGTATTAGCCATTGCCGTTTCAGACTCGGTTACTGCGCGAAGCGTAATTCTACTCATTGCACTTGTTATATCGATGGTTCAGCTTACGTCGCTGGAGCGTGCACATCGGTATACGTTCTGGCTTGATATGTATCCATTGGAACCGCAAGCCAAAGCAGGTTCCTTAGCTTATATGATCTGGTTAACTCTCACCTTGGAGCTTGTTATCCTAACCATTCCGTTTATGATCGGAACCCCTATCCTATATAGTCTAGTCCCGCTGCTCTGTCTCGCCTTTATTTCTTTCGCGTGCAGCGTTGTCCTGCGACGGAAATTCAAGAAAAACGTTTTACTTGAGACCGAGTAAACGAATCGCATTGTTCGTTGTAATTTCAGCCAGTTCTTCCAACGTCATACCCCGAATTTCCGCGGCCGTCTCAGCCACTAAGCGCACATAGCCGGTTTCGTTGCGCTTGCCGCGGAAAGGATGGGGCGTTAAGTAAGGAGCATCCGTCTCGATCAATAGACGATCAAGCGGAACCTGTGCCAGCACCTCTTTCGGTTGCACAGCATTTTTGAAGGTCACGGGGCCTCCAAACGAAATATGGAAATTCATATCCAGACACTGCTTCGCTGTCTCCCAGCTGCCTGAGAAACAATGCATGATGCCTCCGACCTCTGCCGCCTTCTCTTCTTTGAGAATCGTTAAAATATCTCGATGCGCATCGCGATTATGAATCACAATGGGCATACCCAGCTTACGGGCAAGACGAATTTGCTCACGGAAAACCCGCTGTTGGACATCCTTCGGCGACTTATCCCAGTAATAATCCAGACCAATCTCACCGATGGCAACGACCTTCTCATGCGAGCACAAGGACTCAATCCATTCCAAATCGCCAGGCATCATATCAATCGCATCCACAGGATGCCAACCTACCGTCGAATAGATGAAATCGTATTTCTCGGCGAGCTCTATTGAACTGGGAATGGTTTCTCGATTAAAGCCGACATTCACAATTCTCGTAACGCCGGCATCTAATGCACGCTGAATCACTTCCTCTTGATCATCCTTAAATTGCTCAGCATTTAAATGTGTATGTGAATCCGTTAGCATGTCTGTTCTCCTCTATGTCAATGACTATGATTGTTTTCCTTATTGTTGGTTATTCTCGCTTATTCTTGCTCCCCTAACATTTCCCAAACGTCAGGATAGTCTTCCGCATTCAACCTCTCAAGCAGCTCCTCCGGATAGTAAACATGATGTTTCCCCATCTGAAAACCACTAATCGACTGAACAATCTCCGAGCGATGCGTAATTTCCGTTAAAGTTTCCTTATGATCCAGCAAGAGGATTGGCAAATTGTCGTCATTTTCACCAGCTCTGTAAACGTCATAAGATTGATTCGAAGGGAAATCGATCTCCATATAATACGTCGGATCGAAACCCACCTCTCTCATGACCATTTCCATCCGCTGAACGAGATGCTCTTGATCGCCATCAAAGGTGCTGTACTTGTACAATTTGCGATCCAAGAATCGTTTGCACATATCCGCAAGCATACTATCCTTCTCTTGACTCCAGAAAGTCAGCATCGTTTGCATGACCGACTCATCCAGCAGCAAATAATCTTCTAACGAGATGTGATTCTGAATGAGATGAAGAATAGGCTCCACCATAAAGCCAAATGCATACCCTTCTTCATATAAATGCTTAGCGCGAGCAAATATTTTGTGCAACAGAATTTCTGCACTGCGCGTAACCGGATGGAAATAGACTTGCCAGTACATCTGATAGCGAGACATCAGGTAGTCCTCAACCGCATGCATCCCGCTCTCTTTGACAACAATATGCCCCTTATAAGGCCGAATCACGCGCAGAATCCGCTCCAGATCGAACGTACCATAATTAACGCCGGTAAAATAGGCATCTCGCAGCAAATAATCCATGCGGTCCGCATCCAATTGGCTGGATACCAGGCTAACCACAATCTCTTCACTATACGATTTACAAATGACCCCAGCCACCTTTTTCGGAAAATCAGGAGAGACTCGGCTCAGCACTTCATTTACCTCTGTGTCTCCAAGCACAATACGACACGACCAGTCCTCGTGCCTAGTACCGAAAGCCTTTTCGATCGAATGTGAGAACGGGCCATGTCCCAGATCATGCAGTAAAGCCGCACACAGACAAAGCAGTCGCTCCTCTTGGGGCCAATCCTCATAGTGGTTGCGTTCGAATTGTGAAATAATTTTTCGAGTGATCTCATACACACCAAGTGAGTGTGAAAAACGGCTATGCTCAGCACCATGAAAGGTTAGATAGGACGTGCCTAACTGACGAATACGGCGCAATCGTTGAAACTCCCGTGTATTAATCAAATCCCAAATCGTATCGTCTTGCACATAAATGTATTTATGAACGGGATCTTTAAACACTTTCTCTTCTTTCATACGCCTTGACCTCCCTTAATAATATAAAATGTTTCGACATTTTTGACACAGAACCCTTTTCTTTGTCGTTTATTGTCGATTTTCAAATTCCAATTTCTTTGCTTCTCAAAATATCATTTCCAAGTACTGCTCCAGAAGTGGGAAATTGAAAGTTTCGTAATATACCCCTTACAATCCCTTATTCCTAGCGTAATAACGACTTTTAGACATGTCACAAAAATAATAATTTTCAAGATTAACGGCTTGTATTAAGCGAAAATATGGTTGACTATTTTGGGAATCGTTGGTATCATAAGTCTTAAGCAAATGTCGAAACATGACGATCTTGATAAAAAATTGATAAAATCGAAAGGGGTTTTATATATATGATGAAATCTACCGGAATTGTAAGAAAAGTGGACGAACTAGGACGCGTTGTTATTCCAATCGAGCTACGCCGCACGTTGGGCATTGGCGAGAAAGACGCTCTGGAAATATATGTAGACGGTGAGCGCATCATGCTGAAGAAATATGAGCCTGCTTGTATCTTCTGTGGCAATGCGGAGAACGTATCGTACTTCAAAGGAAAAATTGTTTGCCATATTTGTTTAGCAGAAATGCCAACACCTGTGACAAAATAAGAAAAGTAGTATATAATAGAAGTAGCACTTATCCTATTGGTAATTCTAACCTTTTTCATATCTCCTTTCATCTCTAACTTTGTTGGCTTCGGCCACGGGTTAGAGATCTTTTTTTCTGGAGACAAAATCAATCCGATATGCACATGGATCCGGCCCCGTAAGGGGCCTTTTCCTATTGGCGATAAAACCATATATAGGGATCTTTGGTCGGAGACCAAAGTCTCTCCGCTATGGCCCCTGGCCACGAAAGGTTTTATCACTGTATCTGTTTTGCTGCGTTCCTAACGTTCCAATAGCGCATTATATACATCGCGCTTCGATAAGTCACGATCCGTCGCGACCAGCTTCAGTGCATCCTTGCGGTCGATCCCGCGCTCCTCGTAGTGGGCGACGTGCTCGGCGAGCGACTTCGCCTCCCACCAACCGTCAGCCGCTTCCTGCACGGCTGCGTCAGATGCGCCTTCGGCGATCACGCAGTACTCGCCCTGCGGCGGGTACTGTTCCAAGTGCGCGAGGCACTCTGCGATCGTGCCTCGCAAGAACTCCTCGTACCGCTTCGTCAGCTCGCGGGCGAGGCAAACCCTGCGCTCCGCCCCCCACACTTCCGCCATGCGGAGAAGTGTTTTCTCCACGCGGTGCGGCGATTCATAGAACAGCAGTGTGTCCTGCACATGCTGCAGCCCTTCAAGCAACTTCGTCTGATCTTTTTTCTCCCTGGGGAGAAAACCGACGAAGGCAAATCGCTCTGTCGGCAAGCCTGATGCAATCAGCGCCGACAGGGCCGCATTCGCGCCGGGGATGGGCACCACCGGCACGTCCTTTTCTACGGCCATCCGCACCAGGTCGTAACCTGGGTCGGAAATGGCCGGCAGTCCTGCATCGCTGACGAGCGCGATGCTCTGCCCTTCAAGCAGCAAGCGGACCAGCTCCGGGCCGCTTGCTTGCTTGTTGTGTTCGTGATAGCTGACCAGTCGCGTAGCGACTTCGAAGTGGGTCAGCAGCTTGCGTGTTTGCCGCGTGTCCTCAGCGGCAATCATGCTCACTTCCTTCAGCGTGCGGATCGCACGGAAGGTCATATCTTCTAGGTTGCCGATCGGCGTGGCAACCAAGTATAGCGTCCCTACGCCGCTATCATCCTCGCGGTAGCTTTTTTGTATAGTCAAACTCACGGTTATGTCCCTCATCACTTTGTATTGGTGTTACAGTAGCATGCTTACGAGAACTCTAGAGCGCTCCGGCCTCCATAGTAGATATCCTTGAGCTCCTGGCAGTATTCCTCGTTCTCTGTGTATACGATGAGAGGAGGCAGCGTGCGGATCTCTGGCTTCCCATCCTTCATCCCTTCGATCAGCACCATCATCGCCTCTTCGCCAGCACGCGCATGCACATAGCGGATTCGCTTCGGCTCAATACGGTACTGCCTCATTAGGCAGCAGATCTCGATCAGCCGAGTAGCGCGGTGCACCATCGCCACCTTACCTCCGGCTTTCACTAACTTTGCGCTAGCCGCAATAACGTCCTCCAGCGTACAATAAATTTCATGACGCGCCGCCGCAAAATGCGCATTACTATTCTGCTCCCCATTCGGCACAGGCAGATAGGGCGGGTTCACAGTGACAGCATCAAATTGTCCGTGTCCCAAGGTTTTGTGAATCGTTTTCAGATCGCCCTGCACCATATGCAGTTGTTCCGATAGATCGTTTATTTCAGCGTTGCGAACCGCCATATCGGCTAGACGCTCCTGAATTTCGACACCCCAGATTTCAGCGCGAGTCCTTGTCGATAGCAGCAAGGGCACAACCCCATTGCCTGTGCATAAGTCTACAATTCGCCCCTTGGGTGGAACGCTGCTGAACCTCCCTAAGAGAACAGCATCCATTGAGAAGCTGAACACTTCATCACTTTGAATAATTTTCAAATCATATGTCAATAAATCATCGATTCGTTCGGTTGGTAGTAAAGGAACTTGCTTCATAGGTCTTTCCTTTCTCATTGTTGCCTATTATGGAAAAAAACCGTAAGGGATACACCCCTACGGCCAAGCGTCTTATTTATTTAAAAAGGATAAGCAAAACAAACAATCTCCCTCGGTCCGAAGGTGTCCATAGTATACATTGCAAATATGAAATCCTTCATTGTATAAGCGGGTTAAATTATCATATCCGGCACCAGGTAGCTGCACCGGTTCGTCAACAGTATCTCTCGTCGGCTCTTCGACCACAGTTTCCTCTTGGCGGATGAGCTTACGCAGCTGCTGATTCTCTATGCTTAATCTCTTATTTTCTTCGATGAGGGTAATAATCCGTTTCTTCAAGGCACCTAATTCAGCATACGTGGTACCCATTCGTTCTTCGATCCCATCTATTTGTCCAAAAATATCTTGTTTATCCACGCTTTCACCTCTAGTGCCATGCATGCTTACTGGCCAGCGCCTCCTTGGATCCTCGATCTTCTACTCTTGTTCAACAACATCGTCGAATGGTAGATCTAGTGCTTTCCCAAGATCAAACAATTGAACCTTTGCCGTACGCTCTTTAATATTTAGACCCAGTACTTTCCCACTGCCAAATGAAGTGATCACTAGGCGACCAACTGTCGGCAGTGAATCTTTGGCGCTTTCATAGTTATCATGTTCATATTTCAAGCAACACATCAATCTTCCGCATAATCCTGATATTTTAGTCGGATTCAGGGATAAATTCTGGTCTTTGGCCATCTTGATCGACACTGGCTCGAAATCGCCTAAGAACGAGGAACAACATAGAATTCGCCCACACGGACCTATACCACCCAACATCTTCGCTTCATCACGCACACCAATTTGACGCAGCTCAATTCTTGTCCGAAAAATGCTCGCCAAGTCCTTCACAAGCTCACGGAAATCGACGCGTCCTTCAGCAGTAAAATAAAAAATAATTTTATTGCGGTCGAAGGTATACTCTACGTCCACTAGCTTCATCTTAAGACTGTGGTCTTTTATTTTATCGTGACACGTTTGGAAAGCGTCTTTGGCTGCTTTTTTATTCTCTTCAACCAAATCAGCATCCGTATCATCCGCGATCCGAATAACCTTTTTGAGCGGCAGAACCACATCGTTCTCTTTGACGATTTTTTTGCCCACAACGACCTTGCCGTATTCAACACCGCGTGCAGTCTCAACAATAACGGCACTTTCTTTCTCGATCGGTAAATCAATGGGATCAAAATAATATATTTTACCCGCTTTCTTGAAGCGGACGCCAACCACTGAGTACATCTTACACCCCCTGCATCTCCACGAGCATTTTCTCTATAACCAGCTGAGAATTGGCATTGGAACGCAGTCGCTTTTGTAAATCTACGGCTTGCTCCATCATACGCACCCAGACTGAGACATCTCGACTTAACGCGAGGGAGCTCATCCAGTCTAGCTGGTCATTATATACAAGCTTATCTCTGCGCTCAAGGCGCAACTGCACCATATCTTTAAACCAGAGGATCAATAGATCGAACAACGTCGAAACATGATCCGCAAGTTCTGTTTTCACAATCCGCTGTTGTACGGTAATCATGGAAGTAGGGAAACGTGTGAGCGTCTCCTTCGCTAATTGTAACATTACGGTTCTCATTTCTGCAAACCAATTTGCGCCAATTAAATCTCTGGCCGCTTGCAAGCCTGCTGTTACATGTGCTGCTGGCCCAACTAACGCCGCTGGAAGTCCTTCTTCCAGAAGTGTAAGCACCATTTGCTCACGCGCCATTGGGGTAAATTGGATCCACTGTGCCCTCGATTGAATGGTCGGTAACAGTGCATTTCCGTTCTCGGTGATCAGAATCGCTACAACACGAGAGTTCGGTTCCTCTAGAAATTTCAACAAACTATTCGCGGCTTGTACCGTCATTTTCTCTGCGTGATACAGTACATATATTTTCGTTCCAGACGCTGTTGCACGGTAGGCAAACTCCTTTTGCAACTCACGAATCTGCTCAATCTTAATTGAAGCGCCTTCAGGAGCGACCACATGGAGATCCGGATGATTGCCATGCTCGACCTTACGGCATTCTAAGCATTCGCCGCATGCGTCATCCGTTCCGTTCTGACAATAGATCGCTTTGGCGAGTGCCATTGCCATTTCGGAACGGCCTGTCCCAATAGGGCCACTAAAAATGTATGCATGCGAAAGTCTATCTTGACGCAGTCCGTTCTGCAGGAGCCTTTTCGCCGCTGCTTGTCCCGGTATCGCTTGGAAGGACATTTATCTTCGCTCCATCCTAAAATAACAAGTTAATCAGCATACCTCGGATTTCTCCGATTCTTTGCAAAATCTCAATCCGCCCCTGCTCATTCTCCAATAATTCATCGGCTAACGAGAGGAGCTCTTGATCGATTTCTTCTAAAAGCTTATATCGCTTCGAACGGCCGCGACGATCCCAGCCTTTCGTATCTCTTAAATTGACACCGCGCCTAGCTGTTTCCTCTAGAAACTGACGAATCAGCAATTTATACTGGAGCAACTCCCTCACGGTCATGCCTCTCGACAAGCGATCGCCCTGAATCGTAATTTGCTGAACCATTTTAGCCAACTGTTCCTGCGTATACTTCTCATCTTGCTGCTGCATGATGTCTAAGAAGTTGCGAGGAGCCATCTGTGGGGGAGGTACATTCTCACCCACTTTAATATTTTTGCCGATGGGCTGCAGCCCCGGATTAATTTTCAAGACGCATCCATCCTTGTGTAGATCTGATTATAATGAGAAAGCCTTCTATCGATGTAACTCGAGAATGAGCGACCGCGGTTTAGATGTTGTTTTTATCGCCAATAAGAATTTGTTCTTCCGTTAATACCGGAAGCTTATAAATTCTTATGTGGTTAGAAGTGCTCGAATCGCTCGACAGGCAATACGAAAACGGCCGCTCCACCCACTTGCACTTCCACTGGGAATGGAATGTACGAATCTGTCGTTCCTCCCATTGGAGAAACGGGTGTCACCAGCTGCTCGCGAATTTTACAATTAGCACGGATCACCTGCATCACCTCTTGTACTCGGTCATCTTCCGTACCAATCATAAAGGTTGTATTCCCCGCACGCAAAAATCCACCGGTACTTGCCAGCTTCGTGGCTCGAAACCCTTCCTTAATTAAAGCGTTAGATAGACGGTTACTGTCTTTATCCTGAACAACGGCTACGACTAGTTTCATGGGTGATGCCTCCTTATATTATAAACTAAGAATTGGTTTTCCGCTTTAGACGGAAATATGTTCCTCAAGCAACTGTTTGCAATCACGCCATATATCCTCAGCAATTTGATCTACACTACGGTTAGCGTTAATTACTAGGACACGCTCTGGATGATCTAAAGCAATTTGGTGGAAACCTGCTCGTACCCTGCTGTGATAATCGACATTTTTCTGCTCAATGCGATCCAATTGCTGCGTGCTATCACCAGCACCTGCTCTTTGATTTAATCGCTCTAAGCTTACTTCAACAGGTACATCCATGATATAAGTCCTAGTTGCCTGCAGCCCTGAACTAGCGTAGCTCGAAATGCTCTTCACCCTGTCAATGTCGACGCCAAGGCCATAAGATTGATAAGCCACACTGGCATCAATAAATCGGTCACAGAGAACAATCCGCCCAGCTTTCAACGCAGGGATGATCAGTTCGTGAACGTGCTGCGCGCGCGATGCCGCATAAAGCAGTACCTCTGCTTGATCCACCATCTCCTCGTTAACAGGGTCGAGAATGATACTGCGAATTTTATCGCTGATTGCAGTTCCACCAGGTTCTCTTGTAACGAGCACATCATGTCCCAATTTTTGCAGCTCCTGCGCTACTTTCTTAAGCTGTGTTGTTTTCCCGGCACCGTCTGGCCCTTCAAACGTAATGAATATTCCGTTCACGTGTTCCTCCTGCTTACTGCCTCACGAAGTACCTTCGTGATTTGTGTATATAGTTAATTTGTACGTCTGTCCAAAATGGGTTCCTTGGAACCTAATGCCCTGACTAGCTAAAAATATAAGTGCCTCAGCTACAGAAGCTGTAATGACTTCACCCGGATACAAATAAGGAATACCCGGCGGATAAGGAATTACCATGTCCCCTGAGCGCTTCCCAATCGCTTCCTCTATATGGACCTCTAAGGTCGTTGTTTGAAACACGACACTGCGGTCAAAGCCTATTGGCGAGGAGATGGGCGCGTAGGTGGGTAATTTAATTATATTCGAGATAGGCGCCTGAAGTTCCTGCTTTTGGTCTGTGATGTCAAAACAAATGTTGCTTAGTACATGAAGAACTCGAAGCATATCCTCTCTAGAATTAGCAGGGGAAAATACAAGTAAAACAAGAAAGCCGTCGGTCATTTCAACAAAGCAGCCTTCCGCTTCTAACCTATCTTTGAGTTCGGCTCCGGACAAGCGATGTGTGGGATCATAAATGGAAATCTTAAAAGGATCAGCCGTTTCCTCACCTCTCCCGCTGGTATGTTGCGGATTTTGTCGCGGATAGAAATCTAATACTTGGAGTCTCTCTAAGCCTGCTCTGAACTCTTTCATCATACTGAGTCCTTGTTCTATCCAAACACAACCTTCCGTATGCATTCGCTTTCTTGCTAAATCCAAGGAGGCCATAATCGGGTATGAGGGACTTGAGCTTTGGAGCATCGCCAACAATTGTTTGATCGCTCTACGGTTGATTCTCGGTCCTTGTACATGCAACATGGCGCCCATGGTCATAGCGGTCAGCATCTTATGTGTAGATTGTACGACCGCATCAGCTCCTTGGGATAAGGCTGACGCTGGCAAATCCTCGTGGAAGCCGAAATGTGCACCATGTGCTTCATCCACTAGAAGGAGCATTCCCTTCTCATGCATCAAATCCGCAAATGGCCTAAGCTGCACGCCGATTCCATAATACGTAGGGTTAGTAATAAATAATGCCTTCGCAGTTGGATATTGTTCGATTGCTTGTCTAACATCTTCAATATGTAAGCAGGCCGCGACACCAGTTTCGGGGTCGATTCCTGGCGCTAGGAATACGGCTTGAGCACCAGCCAGCATGAGTCCATGAATAACGGACTTATGTACATTCCTTTGAACGAGAATGATTTCATCTTTCTGACATACGGCTCCGATCATGGCTAAATTGCCAACCGTACTCCCGCCAATGAGAAAATACGTCTCCTCAGCCCCAAAACAATCCGCGGCGAGCTGCTCTGCCTCCAAGATAACACCCTCTGGATGGTGTAAATCATCTAGTCCTGTTATTTCTGTATAATCTATGGACATGATCGACTGTAGAAAGCCTATTCCCTCTTCGAGAAGTCCTTGCCCTGATTTATGGCCTGGCACATGCAGGCTTATGGACTTCTTTGCGTGGTGGGCAACCATAGCCTCATATAGCGGGGCTTGTGCCTTATGTGAATATTGGCTGCACAAACGGATCGAACTCCTTGAGCTACGCGAGCTTTCAATTTTTTCAATTTACCCTTATATAGTAGTGGATTGGCGGCAAAAAAACAAAAAAAAGCTTCTATAAAAGAAGCTTCTCCTCTTAATTCATATACTGCCTCGAATTTCCCATGTAAAATGCTTTCCGCATTTGGCTCACAAAAAACGGATATTTCTGATCAGAAACGTTTGTTTTCACAATTTCTTTACTACATTCATCACATATGAACGCCGTAACAATATGAATGCCGCCAATCCGCTGTTGTTCGCAAATCATACATAATCCAAACCGATTCTCCTCCATATGATCACCCCACGATCTTTTAAGACTAGTATGTCCGATTATCAATTCTCCTAAACTAGCTAAACCCTCATATTTTGGAAGGAAGATGCCGATAATACCTTCATAACACGTTGCCGCGGCGCGGAGGTCTTTCATATGTCAATCAAACAAGAATCCAATTTATCCAAACAATCTACGATTTATAGCTATACATTAATGAGGCGTTTTTATCATTCCTTATATAAAATAGTGCTCTATTATACGTCTCTTATTCTGATAGTCTTCTACAAATTTGACCCCTCTCATTGGCTTCCACTGTTAGTTAGCTACCCTATTGTGCTCATCTTTCATACGCTGCTCATTCGCGCTTATTTTCACTTTACCATTGGGATGGCTATGCGCGGCTGGTCCTATCGTTGGGGCATCTTCTGGTCGGGATTCTTGCCTGAAGGCAATGCCTCCGTCCGACTCGTTACCAAAGTGCAGCTTCATCTTTTCTGTATCGGACTTGCATTAATCCTGATCTTGTATCCGTGGATACCTGGAACTTGGTTACTCCATCTGGCGATCTTTCACTGCTGGATGCTCCTACCGCGCTTGTGGATGTTGCTTCGTTTCCAGCCTTACCGCAAAGCCGGTTTAGTGAAAATAACGAGCAAGGAAACATCTTGTTATACGCAATGAACTGGGTTAGGATAATGCTGTGACTGGCTAGCCTTTACCACCCATCCTAACGATTAACTGCAAAACTACATCTCATTTAGCTCCATTCACCATTTTAATCAAATCAAAATAGTTAAGATGAACGTGAAACAGCTCCGTATTTTGTTTCATTCGTAGGTTGAAAATGGAGTTAGGAAAACCCATTTCAGAGCTACAAAACAAAAAGGAGCTGTTTATTATGCAGTATGGTCAAAAATTCGCCGGTTTAGATGTGTCCAAGAAAAATTTGTGGTTGCTGTAGCTGAGGCAGATCGCGAAGCACCTCGGTATTGGGTGGCCATCGCCAACGATGTAGGAGCGAAAGGCTTACCCTGTGGTAACCAACCCACGTATAGCAGAGTGCCAACCGTCGTTGACATTGTGCCTCCGCGCATAGCGCTTTCGCATTATCTTTCTTATGTACAAAAAGCGATCTACGAGCAAAATTCAGTAGCTATTTGAATTTCACGTTCATAGCTGATGGATTTACTCCCCGCTAATTTCTTTACAGTTTCTAAAAAAATCCGTGCAGGGGAGGGTCTCCCCAGTTCACTGCATTATCTTTCATACCATGCCGATCCCTTTACACCGGAGGATTCTTCACTGCTATTCCAAGATCTACGCAGCTTCCTTGGCCTTCGTCTATGTTTACGAGACTCAGCTTCCCCTTGTCCCTCTTGCGAGGCCTCTTTGACGATGCGGCAGGATTCACTTGATGTTACGGCCTGGTATGTTGCTCGCCCTGTCTCTGACAAGTACTTTTGTCGATGCGCTTTTACGCACAGATTTCGCCATACGCAAGCATCCTATCTACAAGGGTGGCCTGGTCCCTCCCCTGGTTGGACTTGCACCAACTAGATAATGCGTGCCTCTGGGCACGCTAAACAAAAAAAGAGCCTTACTTGGAGTAATCCAAGTAAGGCTCTTTCAGTTGCTTGGCAACGTTCTACTCTCCCAGAACCCTGCGGTTCAAGTACCATCGACGCTGGAGGGCTTAACGGTCGTGTTCGAGATGGGAACGCGTGGGTCCCCTCCGCCATCATCACCAAACAGTCAAAGCGTTTGTTTGCGCCTTGAAAACTAGATACGAAACTCACGTAAAGTTGAATCCTTAGGAATTTTGGTTAAGCCCTCGACCGATTAGTATTCGTCAGCTGCATACGTTGCCGCACTTCCACCTCGAACCTATCAACCTCGTCGTCTACAAGGGGTCTTAC
>NZ_JCAUAN010000035.1:0-66018 GCF_059691975.1 Paenibacillus sp. J22FR5
ATTAAATGTTTGTCCTTTTTTAGCCATAGAAAAATCCCCTCCAAGTTGTTCTCATTTCCTTATGATACCATAAGGTTTTTTTTGAGTGTCTACTTAAAGGGGATAATACCAGACGGGCACTTTTTTTCAAAGTGTCTATCTTTCGGGTTACAGTTCAATCAGCGCAGCCCCTTCTCTTTATTCTATCGCGGCAAACGCACGATAAACGTGCTCCCCTCGTCCACGACACTTTCCACACCAATCGTTCCGCCATGCAGCTCCACAATGGAACGAGTAATCGATAAGCCCAAGCCCGCTCCACCGCTGCGTCGCGCGCGCGAGGAATCGATGCGGTAGAAGCGATCGAACAGATGCGCAAGATGCTCTGGCGCAATCCCTGGCCCATTATCGTGGACAGCGATTTCAATGCCTCCGCCTATTTTCGTCAATGAGACTCTCACTTCACCTGTCTCTGGATGCGTATGTTGAACCGCGTTGTGAAACAGGTTGAGAATCACTTGCTTGATTTTATCCGGATCGCAGTGACACTGTGTCTCTGGCTCCAAGAGGAATGTGACCGTTCTCTCCCCTGCGAGTAGTCGCAGCTGATGCTCCATCTCATGAAGCAAGTCGTCCATGGCCCCATCTGTCTTTTGGAAAGACGGTGTTCGATCGAGCCGCGCCAGCAGCAGAAGGTCCTCAACTAATTTATTTATGCGGACGGATTCGCCGTGCATGCTTTTCAAAGCCTTCAGCAGCTGTTCCGGCTGTTGATAGGCTCCGCGCAGCAATACCTCCAGGAAGCCATGGATGGAGGTCAGCGGTGTGCGAAGCTCATGAGAGGCATCCGCGGCAAAACGGCGCATCTGCTCCTTCGCTTCTTTTTCGGCTTCAAAAGAAAATTCCAAACGCTCTAGCATACTATTGAACGAAGTCGCCAAGCGATCCATTTCCGCCTGCCCTTGATGCGCAGGGAAACGTTCATTCAAGTTACCGGAGTCTATACTCTTCACCGTATCCACCAAATTTGAAAGTGGAACCAATGTCCGTCTCAGTACCGGCAAGAAACCTAGCAGCCCAATGATCATCGCGAGCATCGATAGGAACAAGAACGTCAACAGCTGTCTTAGGAGGACATCTTTAATTGGAGCTGTACTTGTGCTCGCTTGAATGAGACCCTGAATACCACGTGAACGATCAGGTCCCTCTCCAATTTGATGAAAGACAACCAATTGCTCATTCCCTTTGCTGTCTTTCATAATCAGATGATCCTGTTTTTTTCCTCGCGATTTCAATATCTCTAGATATTGTTCTTTATCCAACTCTAACGTGGACTGTTCATCCTGTGATGAGACCAGTTTATAAGTACCCTTGTCATCAATAAATGCAATGGTTAAATCCGGCACGAAAATCCGCGGACTTCCACTGAAATTATCCTGCCGATTATTGCGATTGAAATCCTGCTTAGGTAGAAAAGGACTCGAGCCCTTATCCTGCCCCTCCTCCACACGAAGCCACACGTTGGGCGGCAGCGCAGCAAGCTGGTTGCGAATTGTCTCTGCCTTATTTTGAAACATAAACTGCTGCATGAACACATATTGAAAAACACCAATTAACAGCAGGAGTGCAGACATGACCAGTAACGTGCGAGATAATATTTGAAACTTTAAGGATCGAGTCTCAAAGCTATTAGCCAACCAGCCACGCTTCTTCATGTCAAATCCATCCGATACCCCGCGCCGCGAATGGTACGAATCAGCTTGTGCTCCTTATCTCCAAGCTTTTCGCGCAGTGAGCGTATGTACACTTCCACAATGTTCTCCTCGCCGCCGAAATCATAGCCCCACACTTTATCGAGAATCATCGTCTTACTCAGCACAAGGCCGTGATTAATCGCCATAAATTTAAGCAATTCATATTCCGTCGGCGACAGCTCTAAGATGCGATCATGCATCGAGATCTCTTTGCGACGATCATCCATGCGAAGAGGTCCAATAACGACTTCCCCGAATAAGTTTGGAAAATGGTTCCGAATCCGCGCGTAGATCCGCGCCAACAGCTCTTCAAAGCTAAACGGCTTGATCATGTAATCATCGGCTCCTAACGTGAGCCCTTTTACTCGATCGTCGATTTCATCTTTGGCTGTCAGCATAATAACGGCAACATTGTCCGTTTTCTTGATCATGCGGCACACCTCGAAACCGTCCATGCCCGGCATCATTACATCCAAGATCGCGATATGCGGCTGAAATTTATTACAAGCTGTGATGGCACTGATTCCATCCTGTGCCGTCATCACTTCGAATCCTTCGTTCGTTAGCCCGAGCTCTAGAAATTCTAAGATATGAGGCTCGTCATCCACGAGCAATATTTTAATCCCTTTTAATTGGCGCATGTGTATCGTCTCCCCTGAATTTCTATCGTATACGACTTCTACAATCAGTATCCCATATCCTGCCTAAAAGCAATCTGAGCAGCGGCTGAAAGCTTGCTGAAAGTTCGGCGCGGGCGCACCAAGAAGCCGAACCCTAAGACGGGCCCGACTCTGGCTACCCCTATACGATATGCTTGATGCGGCGCTCCTTCTTCTTCATACCATGACAGTCACGCACAATGTAGAGCGGCCGATTTTTGGCTTCATCATAAATGCGTCCAATGTACTCCCCAATCGCACCTAGCAGAAACAACATGCATCCACTCACGATTAATTCCATCAAGGTAATGACATGCCAGCCTGAAACAGTCGTCTCCGTAAACAAGTGAAGGTAAAGGACGATTAACATATAGCTCACACCTGCCGTCCAGAGCACGCCTCCCATATAGAAAGCCAGCTTGAGGGGTTTCGTTGAAAAGGACGTGATCCCGTCCAAGCAAAGCTTGAGCATTTTCTTCAGCCGAAACTTCGTCTTACCGGCAGCACGTTCTTCCCGTACATACTCGACGTAGGTTTGCTTGAAGCCTACCAAGGGGACGAGGCCTCGGACATATCGGTTTTTCTCCGTTAAGCGGCGCATTTCCTCGCATACCTTGCGGTCCATGAGTCGGAAGTCACCGGTATCGACAGGAATAGAGATATCTGTAGAGGCTCGGAGAACTCGATAAGACAGATGAGCTGTTTGCTTTTTGAAAAAGGTTCCCCCCATACGCTGCCTACGTTTGGCATACACGACGTCATAGCCTTCCTTCCACTTCGTGATCATCGCAAGAATAAGCTCAGGCGGATCCTGCAGATCGGTGTCGATCACAACAACCGCATCGCCACTGGCATAGTCCATACCCGCTGTAATCGCGATCTGATGGCCGAAGTTACGTGAGAAGTTAATCAGCTTCACTCGCTCATCCCGCTCGCTGAAGCCCTGAAGGATAGCCGCGGTATGATCGCGGCTTCCATCATTCACGAACAGCAGCTCATAAGTGCCGTCCGTTTGATTCATGATATCTTTCAACCTATAGTACGTCTGAGTGATGACATCTTCTTCATTGAAAACAGGAACGACAATAGAATAGCGAACATGTTCGTTCATCGAGAGTCCCCTCCTAGTCTAAAGAATCTTCGTTGATGAGGTATAACGCACCGGAGCCTCCTAGGCCACCGCCGCCAGGCGTGAACCCACCATCTCCATCATTGCGTCCGCCGTCCACACCACGTGTGCCGCCTTGTCCTTGTTGCTCACCCTGCTGTGGTTGCGGACCTTGCAAGGATGCAGCTTGGTACTCACTCTTCAGTACTTCCGTGCTATGAGCTTTGATCCATGTTTTAACTTCAGAGCTAGCACTGCCTCCTCCACCGCCAAACCCGCCTTCTCCAGATAAAAAGAAGAATTTAATCTCCTTGTTCGCTACCATTTGCTTCAGTCGAGCTACGGTCATAATCGGATCTGAGCCAGAGAAACCGCCCATCGCCATGACCGCTTTACCTGTTTGTATAATGTAGGAGGACGCTTCTGTCGCTCTGGAAACTGCGAATAAATACGTCTCGCCTGTATTGTTTTTGGTGACATAATCGAGCAATTGCGTATTCACCCCATTGGAGTCTCCCATACGAGCGCCCCCTCCTATGCTCGAGCTGCTCTTCAAGTTAGGTCCTGCTTCTGGAAGCATGCTGTTACCGCCATAGAGCAGCGGCGTAGCTGCCCAATAAAGTGGAGCTGCAAGCAGGGCTAGTAAGCCAAGCATCGCAGTTTTGTGCGCTACCTTTTCTTTCTTGGAAGCTAAGATAAGCACCAACGTTGCAAGGGCGCCTGCCGCACCCACGCCAATCGCTAAGCCTGATCCGATTTGTGCGTTATAAGGCTTAATGATATAGACTTCAAAAGCCGTCGTAACCGCAATAGCTGCGGGTAACAGCCACATTTCCCAAGAAGCTTTATCGCGATGTAAGCGCCAAAGCTCAGTCCAACCTGCCCCAGCGAGCGCAGCCAGAGGTGCTGCCAGCATAATTAAATAATACTGATGGAAAAAACCTGCCACACTGAAGAACGCTGCTGCTGGGAGCAGCCATGCCAACCAAAACAACGTTTCAAACTGTTTGCTTGTAACTGGTTTTTTCCGGCGAAATCCGACTAATAGCGCAAACGCGCCGAAGATGGCAAAAGGCAGCACCCATGAAATTTGCCCGGATAGGGCCGATTGGAACAAACGCAGCGGTCCTGCTTGACCTGTGTTGAAGGCGCCGCCTCCCCCTCCTGCTCCGCCCGGTCCGCCACCATCAGGTCGGCCGCCTTGGCCATCACCGCCAGGGAAGCCTGGTGGAGCGCCATTTTGACCATCTCCACCTGGAACGCCTGCCGGAGGTTCACCACCATCATCGCGCGTGACGCGATTACCGTCACCCGGCTGCTGCAATTGACCTCCGTCTGGTCTCGCGCCGCCTCCGCCTCCAGTACCTCTGTCCCCCGTCAAACGGGATACACCGTTATACCCAAAAGCTAGCTCCAACACCGAGTTGGTCTGACTGCTTCCCATATAAGGGCGTTTATCCTGCGGAATGGAGTCCACGATCACGGCCCACGACAACGACAACACGACAAGCGCAGCTGTGGCACCTGCAAGCACCTTCACCTTGCTTTTCCAATTCACCCTACTTGCGAATAGATAAAATAAATAGAAGGCCGGAATGACCATGTAGGCTTGGAGCATTTTCATATTAAAAGCCACACCCACCATACCAAAGGCCGCTACAACCCAGCCCCATTGCTTACGACGGACCCCGCGGAACAACATCCACGTTGCCAGTATGAGCGTGAAAACCAACATACTATCCACATTATTCGTACGACTTACCGCTGCTGCAATCGGCGTACAAGCGAATACGAGACTCGAGAGCCGCGCTGCTGTAAGACCAAACGTAGGTTTAATGAGGAAGTACATCAAGAGCACAGATCCTACACCAGCCAACGCTTGAGGCAAAATCACACTCCAACCATGTACGCCAAATAGATAGGCGCTTGCCGTCTGGACCCAGAACGTAACTGGCGGCTTATCCACCGTCACATAACCTGCTGGATCGAACGAAGCAAAGAAGAAGTTATGAAAGCTTTGCAGCATGCTTGTTACCGCCGCTGTGTAGTAACCATTCACGGTCTTATCTTGCCAAATGTTAACTATGTTCAGAAAGCCAGCCAATGATGCGATTAGCACGAGCAGGTAGTCGATTTTTTTACTTATAGGTGCCTTCATGTTCGTTAACACTCCCTTTATTACATTCTCGTAGGAACGTCGGGCATTCCCTTGTTGACTTATGTCTCTCACTTTAACTTTTACAGCTGAATTTTTACTGAATGCCCCCTGAACATTTCTTGAAAGCTTTCTGAGAATAGGCTGAGCATTAACATTCAGCCATTTTTCAGCTAATAATCAATTGAATCTCAGCTAACTCCCATATACTGATTTCATATAATAAGGATTCGACAGAAAAGAGGAATTCCTGATGACAAAGACCATACGATCCTTCCTTCCTTTTCATTTTCAAACGATGGATGCGAGTATTGAACTTCTGCTGCCCTGTGATGAACGTCAGCAGCTGCGCATTCAGGAGATTGGCAGAGAGTGGTTTGGGCGCGAAGAAAAGCGGTTCAGCCTTTATCTCGCTGACAGTGAAATCAACCTTTTAAATACCTTGGCGGGGGAAAGCTGCCTTGTGTCCGATACCATGATAGAAGTGCTCTTCCTTGCTGAAATGTATCAAGCGATCACGGACGGGAAATATGCGCCTCTTCTATATAAAGACTCGACAGATCCAACGCATACCTGGACACCTGCTATGCAAGGATGGAGAGTTAATCCTACTACGAAGTCAGTGACGCTGCCTCAACATACGTGTATTCAGTTGCAAGGCATCGAAAAAAGTTGGTCCTTGAAACGATTAACCGACTATATGAAGAAAACCTTATCGCTGGCAAGAGGTCTCATTCTAGCCAAGGGTGACGTGACGGTATGGGGTCAATCTGACGCCCGAGAAGAGTCATGGATGATCGGGATCCAGAATCCATGGAAGGAGAACGCCAAGCTAGGCGCGATTGTGATGCCGGAGGGTGCACTCTCTACGTACAGTCCGCTTGAGGAACGCGAGAATTACGCTGGCAGCGATGTGCTGCAATGCACAGTTGCAGGGCAAGATCTTGTGGAGTGCCACGTATGGGCACGATTGTTGGGCTCACTTGGGCTGGAGGCTGGCCTGTCCCTTCTTGCCAAACGCAGCGAAGTATGTGAAGCTGTTGTGCTTTCCAAGCAAGGAGAGCTGCACTATTATGGGCGAGAAGCCTCTCTCGGGCATCGATGGCTAGACCTGCAGGTGGATCACTACCATTTTAGTGACAGTCATCGTCTTGATGATGTTGATAGCTTCTCTTAAATGTTTTACTGATCAGATCGTTTGTGGATGAAATTAGTGAAAATTGCTTGTTATCCACAATACGGTGTCACTTGTCCACATAAGAGATATTAGTTACCCACAAAATAGGCTATTTTATCAACAAGTTATCCACTTGTTGTGTGTATCTTTTGAATATGGAGCTCCCCCCATGTTATGATTCAAGAAGAAACGGCTGCACCGTCCTCTTAGGACGAGTGTGTTTACCAAGAAATATAGCCTTCTTATTAGGTGAAACATATAAATACTATATTTATACAAAATACGCGAGGCAGGGGCTTTATTCGGATGACTTATGATGTAATCGTAATTGGCGGCGGTTCTGCCGGTCTCATGGCTGGCATTGCCGCAAGCAGGGACGGCGCAAAAGTGCTTCTCGTCGATAAAGGGGACAAGCTGGGGCGTAAGCTCGGCATTTCTGGCGGCGGCAGATGCAATGTAACCAACAACAAAGACATGGATGAACTGATCAAACACATCCCAGGCAACGGGCGCTTCCTTTATAGCGCATTCACCCATTTCGGGAATAAGCATATTATCGATTTTTTTGAAAATCTCGGCATCCACCTCAAAGAAGAGGACAATGGTCGGATGTTTCCCATCAGCGACAAGGCCAAAACCGTCGTCGACGCGTTGATCAGCCAAGTGCGGCGGCAGGGTGTGGAGATCCGGACCAACAGTCCGGTCAAAAAGGTGTTGTATGCGGACGGCCGCGTGAGCGGTGTCCAACTGCAAGGCGGGGAGACGCTCCACAGCCACGCTGTGATCGTCGCCTCCGGCGGATGCTCGGTGCCGCACACCGGCTCCACGGGAGACGGTTATGCTTGGGCTGAGGCGGGTGGGCACACCATTACGCCGCTTTTTCCGACCGAGGTTCCGTTAACCTCGAAGGAGGCTTTTATCCGCAGCCGCGAGCTGCAAGGACTGTCCTTGCGCGACGTGACGCTCAGCGTGCTGAACGCGAAGGGGAAAGCGATTATCGCCCATCGCGGCGATATGGTCTTCACTCACTTCGGCCTATCCGGGCCGATCGCGCTGCGCTGCAGCCAGTTCGTCGTGAAGGAGCTGAACAAATCCGAGCGCAAGGAAGTGCTCGTCACGGTGGATTTGTTCCCTGATCTGAGCACCGACGAGGTATACAACGAGAGCATGGCGCTCGCGAGGAGCGACGCGAAGAAAGCGATCAAAAACGTGCTCAAGCCCCTGCTCTCGGAGCGGCTCATCCCGCTTCTGCTCGCCAAGTCGGAGCTGGACGAGCAGCTGACATATGACAACATTCCGAAGCAGAAATGGCTGGAGCTCTGCAAGCTGATGAAAGCTTTCCCCGTCATCGTTAAGGGGACGCTATCTTTAGAAGAAGCCTTCGTGACAGGCGGCGGCGTTCAGCTCAAAGAAGTAGATCCAAGCACGATGCAATCCAAGCTTGTTCAAGGTCTCTACTTCTGCGGAGAAATCCTGGACATCCACGGATACACGGGTGGATATAACATTACCGCGGCCTTCTCGACGGGGTATATGGCGGGTACGCATGCAGCGATGCAGGGGTGACGCCACCCTTTTGACTCGGAATGTTCCCTTCTAGCGCTCGCTGCATTTCATTCTAGAATCGTTGTCGTTACTGGGTTATTGAGTAGCTCGTTGAACAACAAAAAAAGACGAACGAACACCCCCTTGGTGTCGCTCGTCTTTTCTCATTTCATAATGTCACAATATTGCTATTATGCAGTTACCAATTCCAATTCATCTTCCTCATCACGATCAAACGCGATGCGGTCAAATTCACCTTCGGATTCTGCTACAAGCAAGGCTGTTACTGTTGTTCCTGTTGCGTTTACTGCTGTACGACCCATGTCGATCAGCGCTTCAACGCCTAGGACAAGTCCCATACCTTCAAGCGGCAAGCCAAGTGCTGTCAAGACAACGGTTGTCGAGATTGATGCAGGACCTGGTACACCAGCTACCCCGATGGAGGAAATAACACTGACTAAGATCAACAACGCATACTCGGAAATACCTAGTGGAAGGTTGTAAACTTTCGCTACGAAAATCGCTACAACTGCTGGCCAAACGCCGCCGCAGCCGTTGAAGTTCATCGTTGCCCCAAGCGGTGCCACGAAGCTAGCAATACGCGGTGATACGCGTAGACGTTTCGTAATCACTTCCAAATTCACTGGCAGTGTTGCATAGCTGCTGCGTGTTGTAAAGGCAACTGCAATTGTCGGATATGCCTTTTTAAAGAATTTAATCGGGTTAACTTTCGCCACAAGCAGCACAAGACCACCGAAAACCAAGACGAAGTGGATAATTAATGCCACGTAGGAAGTCAAAATAATTTTAGCTAACGGCTCCAAAGTTTCCCATCCGTATTTAGCTGCCATCGCCGCGATCAACGCGTACACCCCATAAGGTGTCAAACGAATAACGTACTTCACAACTTGGTGCATAACCGCCGTAGCTGAAGTAATAAATGCCTTAACGGATGCAACAGCCTCTGGTTTTTTGGAGCCAATTTGCACGATCGCTACGGCTACGAAAATCGCGAAAATCAGAACCGGCACAACCTTACCGCTCGCCATATCGCTAATTGGATTGGAAGGTACCAGATCCAGAATAACTTGCGAGAATGTCGGAATTTCTTTAGCTTTAAAATCCTTCGGAACCGCTTGTGCGATGCCATTACCCGGATCAATCGCCAATGCGACTAGAAGACCGATCAAAGCTGCGATACCCGTTGTAAGTAGAAACCAGCCAATCGTTTTGATGCCTAGTTTACGAAGCTGAGCCATACTGGACAACGACGAAATACTATTAATAACAAGAATGAAGACAAGAGGCATTACGAGCATTTTGATCAAGTTGACGTAAATCGTTCCGATCGTACTAACACTTTTAAATTGCAATCCTGCCTGATTGAAAATAACCCCAGCCACCAGACCAAGTCCTAAACCGATAAATACTCGGTTACCGAAGCTGACTTTCTTTTTGCCAAGAAAAGCGATGAAACCAATAATTATGATTGATACGACTAAGCTGACCCAGTTGGTTTGAAAAGCGGTTACTAGGTTGTTTTGCATGTTCATCATCTCCTTATTCCTACAAATCCACTCGGTTTAATTGTGATAAGAATATGACAACTCACACTGCATGTCAATGATTTTTTTTGAAAAATGCCAAAAAAAACCGAACAATCACCATTTTTAAACAGTGGTTGATTCGGTTCTATGCATTTTCCTATAAATGACTCTTTGCAAATCCGACTAAATCGTATGCTGGTCATGCACGATAGCGACTACGTACCAATGCGAAGCTGAGTACTCAAAAACAAGTCGTAAGCTGGTCCAATCCATCCCTTGATACTGCGGATCAAAACCAGGGAAATGATATTCAACTGTTATATAAGTAGTCGTTGGATACACGCTGAACACATTGTTGATCATATTCCCTTTGCCCAGAATCGTGTTGTAGCTGATCTGTGGCGCAGCAGCAAAGTTAGCGTTATACACAAATTTGGCCCAATAATTAGGAAATGTAAGATCAATTGGATCACCCGACCCATCGAAAGTGCCCCAGTGAGTGAGACTTGGGCTAGCCCAAAGCGCGGCAAGATTGCTGCCTTGAACTTGAATGTCTGTCGCTGTGCGAATGTACGAATACGGTGAAAATTGCACACCTTTTTGCGGATGTACAAGACTTGCAAGCTTCGTAATATTCTTTTCCTTGAGGGCGGCGATCACTTCTTGGGCCCGGGCTTCGATCACTTTCTTGGCATCCGCCGCGGTAGAAAAGCTTGGGGCCGTCGCAGTTGGCGCGGGCTTCACGCTAGGGGAAACCTGCGGCTTCGTTGTCGCAGACGGTTGCGGTGTTGATGGGCTAGTCGTTGGTAACGGCGATCCTACCGGGGAAGGGGTTGGTTCTTGAGAGGGAGATGAAGACACACCTGCTGTTTGCTGCGCCGTTGGTCCACTGCTGCTCGTGACCCCTTCATCGGTCTTTCCTGTGCTGCATCCTGCAAGGGCACTGATCATACTGACCATAACCACAGCAATTGCGATCTTCCTCATACTTCCCATGAGAACCACTCCTTCTTCAATTGTCTTCCTTATTACACCAAACGCATGCGGGGTGCGAAAGGTTACATCCTATTCCTCTACTCTCAAAATAAAGATGAAAATGGGCTGCCCATTGCATAAGAGATGAAGCCTTCGGCCGAAGGAGTTTAAAGCAGCGTTTGGGTGCCCTTCCCATTGGATAAATCCACTGTTTTTTCCCTTCAGGAGCTATCAACGGGGGTTCTATTGGATATATACAATCGATACACGCGAAATAAGCGTCTTATGCCCGTTTTTTCCGGATTCCACTGGATTCGTCCAGTCAAATTCATATTTTTCGCTTAGAACGGGATGTTCTAATGGATTTATACAATAGCATCAGGAAGATGCTGCCTTCGGCCCAGTCAACCTAAGCTGGGGAGCCCCAAACGAGAAACTATAACGCAGAACGAGGAAACTCTATTGGGGTTGAGGTAGATATGTGCGAAAAGCAGCGAAAAGAACCCGAGGATACCCATCCTCAGGTTCTTCTGTTCCTTATGTTGCGCTTCCCCGTGCCCTCAGCTCCTGCAACAAATTAGATCCGAATACCAGCACTAAAATGATTGTAGTCATCGGCCGAAGGATCAAAGGCCGCTTCATCATCACTTGGCAGCGCATCCCGATCCGCAACCACAGCCGATGCCGCATAACTGTCGGACCAATCCTCATTCACCGTATGCGCCGGAATGCGGATGGAGCCCTCAAGGTCATATGCCATGGCGAATGTGGCCTGCTCGGACTGCATCTGCGGCCGATCTACGAGCCGCCCGCCGTGCGATTGGGCAATTTCAATCGCCGAGGTGATCTCCTGTTCATCGAGATGGATGTGCAGCGTCGCGAGCTCTCCTTCCAGCAGCTCCGGCTTGTAGCCGAGCTCCTCTAGGGTATCTAGCGCAAGCAAGGCATCACGCGTTTGATCAAATTCAAAAAAGATAGGAACAAAGTCCTTCATCCTACAGCACCCTTTCTTCCTTCAAATGGAAAGTCTGCCATTAGGTTTGACCAATTGTTCCTATCCTATTCCAAATCCGATTCCGCCGTCCTCAGTGCTTCTTGGACGAATTGGAGCAGCTCCTCATGGTATTCCGGCACAGCTGCTACCAAATACATGGACTTATCCGCATCAACCATATCTTTAACTGCTGAGCCTCCGAGCAGCGTAAGCGGATTGCCTGCGAAATCCGTGACCTTCACCCCAGCCTCCTGCGCAAGCAGCAAGCCTGCATACAGATCTTCTCCTTCTGAGTTGTACAAAACAACACCGTGCAGATCGCCTCTGGCCAGCATCGCCCACACCAACGTTGGTGCCCACATCCGCATCACTCTTTTGACCGAATATTCCAGATGATGCCGCAGCGCTAATGCCCGTTGATCGTCTTTCTTCACTGCGTGTCCTTGAATCCAGGAAATCGTGGACTTCGCCAGAGCGCCATAAGGCTTCGCCTCCAACTTCCTATCACCTTTCCACGCACCCTCGTCTTGAACAGCTACATAAGTGAATTCCATGGCCGAATCATGTACGACACCCAACACGATGCGCCCTTGATAGCTTAAAGAAATCGAAACGCCGTATAAGGGAATGCCCAGCGCGAAATTGTTCGTCCCATCCAAGGGATCGACGTGCCACACCCAATCGCTCGCCGCTCCCCCCTCACCTGCTTCTTCGCTATAAATGCGATGAGTTGGAAAAACACGCAAGATGTCATCCACAATGAGACGGTCCGCCTGTACATCCACTTCTGTCACGAGATCACCGCGCTCATCCTTGTGCTGAAGGTTTAATTGACCACCGAAACGTTTCTTGGCTAGTTCACCTGCTTTCACGGCTGCCCCTACGGCAACTTCTCTTGCTAATGTCCATTCGTTTCGATTCATTCCCTTCATCCCCCTCGCGTGATCACCCCTGTCTTTTCTATATTACCATATCCTCCCTAGAAAAGTTACGTTGGGGCCTACACTTACATTGACAAGCCACCTGTTCATAAGTGATAATATAGCAAAATCAAAAGGCGACAAGAGCTGTCGAAAGGGGCAATACGAGTATGGTAAAGCATCATCAGCACAAGATTTTGGATTGTACGATTCGAGACGGCGGTTTAATTAACGATTGGGATTTTAGCGTGGAGTTTGTCCAAGACATGTATCGCGGCTTAAGCGCAGCCGGCGTTGAATATATGGAAATTGGTTATAAAAACTCAGAAAAACTACTAAAAGGCGGAGCATCAGGGCCTTGGAGATTCCTGAATGAATCTTTCTTGCGTGATGTGATCACCAAAAAGACGGATACAAAGCTTTCCGCTCTCGTCGATATCGGACGCGTTGATGAGAACGACATTTTGCCTCGTGAAGACAGCTTACTTGATCTAATCCGTGTAGCTTGTTACATCAAAGATGTAGATAAAGGTCTTGAGCTTGTACAGAAATTCCATGACATGGGTTACGAAACGTCCCTGAACATTATGGCGCTTTCCCACGTGATGGAGAACGAATTGACTGAAGCCTTTGAAGAGATCAACAAAAGCCCCGTTGACGTGGTCTACGTCGTAGACTCCTACGGCAGCATGGACAACAAGGATATTGACTACCTCGTATCCAAATTCCAACGTTTGCTTCCTGAGAAGGAGCTTGGCTTGCATATGCACAACAACATGCAGCTTGCTTTCTCGAACACCATTGCTGGTGCTTCCAAAGGCGTAACGTTCTTGGATTCCTCCGTATATGGCATGGGCCGCGCAGCTGGTAACTGTACAACAGAACTGTTGCTCAGCTACCTCAAAGGTGCTCGTTACGACGTTCGTCCAGTTCTTGGCCTTATCGAGAAGCACATGATTACAATGCGCGAGAAATGGGATTGGGGTTACCTCGTTCCTTACATGATCGTTGGTGCCTTGGACGAGCATCCTCGTACAGCGATGGCATTGCTTGATTCTGCTGAAAGAAATAATTTCGTTGACTTCTACGATCGTTTAACTTCCGTCGAAACGTCACCAGCAGCAAGCAAAAAATAATCAACACAACATCCATAACCCCTATTCGTCAGCTCATGAAGGCATCTCCTTCTGAACTGCACGACTAGGGGTTTTTCAATTCACTACTTGATAATTTTTGCTGAAACGACATAGTTTTCTGCGTAGGCACGATCAATTAAGAAAATGAAATCCTCGCTATCTTTGCGATTGAAATTCCTTTTTGGAAGAACCTCGATATAATCACTCTCAATTAACATCGTGCATTTCTCATCCGCATAGATCAATCCATTTTCTAAGCGTTTAATCGCTTCTACCATGACTTCCCGTGACTTCAAATCTCCATGAATCTCCACATAAACTTTGGCGGTAGCGTCGTGATCTCGGAGTAAAATCGCTACCTTCTGTTTGACTTTGATGCGCACCTTCTTTTTCTCAGATATACTCATAGGTTCTACTCCTTCATTCGTCTATGCATTCATTTTATGTAGGAGCTGGGTAAGGTGGACTAGGCTAATGGACATTTTAATTATCCACAGCATGTATGGGGTTTAGGTATTTTAAGGTAAGCAAGGATATTTCTGCACCAATTTGAAAATAGTAAGATTATCAGCACGTCAGGGGGGTCTTGTCATTGTCGTGCCCATAACGCTAAGTCAGACCTATTGCAAGTGGCAGGCACTGCTGGCCTACCGTTCGCAGATGCCGGTTGAACCGGAATTTCTGCAATCTTTTATCAAATGTGAAGGAATTTTCTCTTCGGATGTAGGTAACGGTATCGATGAGAGAAAATGAGACAAAATAATAAAATCGATACCGCTGCCTCCAAGCGGTGACTATGGGAGTGAACTTGATCCGCTATGAGCCGCATTTTGCTGATTGAAGATGAAGATCGTATCGCCCGCGTGTTGCAGTTGGAGCTTGAGCATGAAGGCTATGAGGTACTTATATGTGGGGATGGTCGGTCAGGACTGCAAGCTGCCTTAAGCGAAGAAGGATGGGATCTCGTCCTTCTTGATGTCATGCTTCCAGAGCTCAACGGACTTGAAGTACTTAGACGCATTAGGCAGGTAAATGCCACCCTGCCTATCATTTTGTTAACCGCAAGGGATGCCATTCCCGATCGCGTCAGTGGACTGGATCAAGGCGCCAACGATTATGTCACGAAGCCTTTTGCAACGGTAGAATTGTTAGCTCGTATTCGCAGTCTGCTCCGGCAGAAGAGCCTGCAAGACCAAGCTCCCGAGCAGGATCATTTGCTGAAAATCGATGAACTTAGCATGGATTTGAAAAGCCGCGCCGTCACCCGGGACGGCATTGCCATCGAGCTAACGCCAACGGAGTTTGATTTGCTGCGCTTTCTCATTCAGCATCAGAACGAGGTCATGTCACGGGAGCAGATTATCACAGAGGTGTGGGGCTATGATTTCATTGGGGATACCAATGTTGTCGATGTGTATATCCGTTATTTACGTCAAAAGGTGGACAAGCCCTTCACCACCAAATTGATTCAGACAATACGCGGCATCGGCTATTTAATTAAGTCGGAAGTTCCTACTAGTGGCAAAGATGCCACTTCCCCAGGCAGTCCTCCTCTTGCAGACGCGCAGGAATCACTATGAGCCTGAAACTTAAAATCACCCTATGGGTAACCGTTGGATTGATGGTGATCCTTTTCTTCAGCTTTACCTTTGTCTATTACATGTTCATTCGCGTCACAACTAAGGGTGAAATTGACCTCCTGAAAGATAAAGCCAGCGCCCTGTTGTTGAAGGATTTGCCTAATCATCCGGAGTACTGGAAGGACAATTCACAAATGGATGAGCTTCTGATCCCGCAAGAAATGGTGCGGTATATTACACCTGACTCGAAGGTTGCTCATCAGATTTATTCAGACACGAGTCTCGTAAGGTATCCAGCCAGCTATGCAACGGAAGCTTCTGATACCTTAATCACCGATGCCGATGGCATTCTGCTATTTGTGCGGACACCCGTGTTCAAGAATGGTGAACAGGTCGCTCTCTTAGAAATAGGTCGAAACCTTCGAAGACTTGGCATGTACTCCGAAATGTTGATCTCGATACTCGTTTTAACTTCCATCGGTGCGCTCATTTTGGCTCTGATCGGAGGTTATTTTTATACGAATGTGTTGTTTCGCCCACTTCAACAGTTCATCGCGACCATGCAAAACATTGAGAAGAGCGGTTCATTCCGGCATATCACAATGCCTGCCAAGCAGGCTAATGATGAAATGATGATGCTTGGCGCCACCTTCAACCGTATGATCGACAGGCTGCAAGACATGTTTCGTAAACAGGAGCAATTCCTCGCTGATGCTTCTCATGAGCTTAGAACGCCGCTTACGATTATTGAAAGCTATGCTAGCTTATTGCGGAGATGGGCTTCCAGCAATGATCAATTGCGGGAAGAGGCACTGGAAGCCATAGTATCTGAATCGGCACAGCTGAAGCTCCTCACACAAAATCTGCTTTCGCTCACGGATACCAATCGTGAAAACTGTGAGCAGAATACGAACTTCGACCTGCTTCCGCTCGCCCGGCAAACCGCGGCCTCCCTCCGCGTCACTTCCTCGCGAGAGATTCGCGTCCAAGCGGAGCTCGATATGAAAGAGCTTCAAATGACGGGAGATCCCTATCAGATCAGACAGTTACTCATTATTTTAATAGACAACGCTTTGAAATATAGCCAGCAAATCGTCGATATCCGCATCAGTCTAAACGATAACCGCGTGATCCTCAAAGTCATGGATCAAGGCATTGGCATCGCTGAAGAGGATCTGCCGCACATCTTTGACCGCTTCTATCGATCGGACAAAGCTAGGAATAGGAAACAAGGAGGAGCAGGTCTTGGACTCGCTATTGCCCAGCATATTGTGCAGAAACATCAAGGTACAATCGAGCTCCAAAGCAGCTTAGGACAAGGCTCGACAGCTATTGTAACGCTTCCACAATCCTGTCAATAAGAACATTATAAGGGGATTCTCATCATTCTCTCAGAATTGGATTTCCCCCTAGTTATAGCAATGCTTTCAGCGTTCCGAGGTAAATAATAGGGCAATTTTCATCTGCTATACTGAGTCTCAGGTGGACAACCACCTCGCAAGACTCAGAAAACGATAACGAAGATGTTTTCCTGAGACAACTCAGCGAGTACTTACAATGTAAGTATTCTCGCGACAACTCAAAGGAGGCAATCCCATGAAAAACCCACAAAAAACTTGGTACAAAAAATTAGTCGTTACGGCATTGTCCGTATCTATAGGATTATCAGCAGCTGCAGCAGGTGTACCAGGTAAAGCAGAAGCCGCTACGTCAACTACAGCCGCAAACGCTACAGCGCTTACAGCATCTGCAACTTCGACTTCAAGAGGCAGCCAAGTTATTTCCATCGGTAAACGATATTTAGGAACACCTTATCAATTCGGTGCTACAGCAGGACAAACACGTAACTTTGACTGTTCTTCCTTTACCCAATATGTATTCAAAAAAGTAGGCGTAAACCTGCCGCGCACATCACAACAACAAGCCCGTGTAGGTAAGTATGTATCCCGCAGCAACCTGCGCGTAGGTGATTTGGTCTTCTTCTCGATCCCAGGCAAGCCTGGCGTTATTCACCATGTTGCCATCTATATGGGCAATAACAAAATCCTTCAAACCTACGGCGCAGGCGGGGTACGTATTACCGATATCCATAGCGGAACGTGGTCTTCCCGTTATATGACAGCACGTCGCGTGTTGTAGTAGGCAGCTTTTCTTCCTTTGCTTTTCTATCAATACTATTAACTCTAGCAAAATGTATGAGAGTCCGATTAGATGGAATTAACCATCTAATCGGGCTCTTTTTTCGTGAAATAACCAAATAAATGAATTTCCTATTCGTGATTGGGGGGCGGTGGTGGATTGGATTCAGGATTCGCGGTTCACGGTCGGGGTCGGGTTGAGTTGGGCCTTGTTCAGGTTCAGAAAAAAACAAAAACACCCCCCTCAGCCAATGGCCCGAGGGGGAGGGGATGTATGACGCTGACCCTAGTAACGAATGTACGCCTCATGATAGCTCTCCTTCAAACCACGCTTACGCACCTTGATTTCCAGTAATCTCATCTTATAGCTTGCATTTGCTGATCTCGGCAGCACCAGGGTTGGGAGCTTCACGATCTGATTTTTGCCGCTCTTGAAGCCCGTCAACTTAATTTGGTTTGATTTAACAAACACTTGGAGCGCTCTAGGATCCTCATCTTTGGCGATTTTCACCTTGATGATGACATGCTCATGTGTCTCAAAAATCTCTGTACCAATGGAACCAGAGGAAGAAATGCTGGCATCCATGCCCGGCATCGCTTTTTTCAGCATGTCCTGTACATATCCTTCAGCCCACGTCATATTATCTAGAAAGGTCTGCCCTTTTTCGGCGAACGGCAGCTTTTGTCCAAGAAACTTCTCAACCTGTTCCCACTTCAGCCAAGGATGTCGATTAAATCCGCTCAAGCCCATCACCTCATTTTACTAACAGTATATGTGCCTACCTCCCGATGTGACACCCTCCCGAAAATTCAGAGCACCTCTAGGCGGATACCTCATATACTGTAGGTGTGATTACGCAAGGGGGACGGATTATGCCAGCTATCGTCGGGAATGTGAAAATTATTAGTGTCGGCTCCAGCTCTGTCGTCCATTTCGGCGATTCCTTCATCATCTCACCGAACAGTTCCTCCAAAACGTTTGCCGGAGCAGGTTCATTTAACACAGGAGATTTTCCTCGTGTTTATAATACCTACAGTACGACGGTTACGAACGATTCCGACTTTATTGATGCGAATGCGAGCGGTAATATCCTCTGACAATCGTCAGACCAGAGCGAGGTGTTCAACCGAAATGAACTGGACCATTCATCAAACGATCATGATTCAGCAATTAAAAGTGAACTCGGTCTCCAACTCTTCTGTTCTCCAGATTGGCACGGCCGGATCGATTCGATCGTTGTCTAATCTGTACAATACTGGCGGCTTTATGGAGCCAGCTCCCGAGCTTGGAACTAGTGAAGTCAATCCTGTTGCACTTGTTCCTCTGCCGCGAGCCACGTGATCCGAACGAATCTTATTTACGCGCTTCTAGATTAGCCAGGCTTAGGAAGGTGACCTGAAGAGCTCAGGAATCCGGAAGGAGGTGCTTATCCGAATGAATAACACGATCACGTGGCAGCAATGGGCCCAGCAGCTCTCCGCCTATGTCGAAATGCAGAAACAGCGTATCGATAAGTTAGAGCAAACCGTAAGCAAGCTGCAGACTGATCTGAAGGCCATGAAGGATGAGAAGCGAATTCACATTGATAAAATTGAATATAACTTTGACCAACTGAAGGTTGAAAAGCTAGACGGTACGCTCACAATCGGAATCAGCCCCAGCGCACTAGATCAGATTGAGGATTTCAGCGTGAACGGTAATTCACTGAACAAAGAGGACAAAGGTGGCGGTCTGGGCGCCGGTGATATGAATCCTTTTTATCAAGGTGGACAACATCAGGGTATTGGGCCAAATGCGGGGAACAGTGGGGGCCAAGAGATGAGGCGTGGAAGTGGAACAGCCGCACGGCAAGGGAAAGACATACAAGCGGATGTTACTAGCGGCATTGAACAGTATTTACAGTTCGGTGTTCAGGCCGATATCAACCATCTTGAACATAAATATCAGCATGCACTCGACGAGGATTACAAAGATTTGATTATCGATGATATTCGCAAGCAACTAGAAACCCGTATTCAGCATTATGTGAATCAATACCGCGGCGTTGGGTTCAAAGAACCGTTGGAAGCTGTAACTACCAGCATTATGGACAAAACGAAGCAGGACATTGTTACAGCGATTGAAACTTACATATCCAGTTTACCCAAATAAACGGTCGTTCTTGGACTGTGCCGTTTATCATTTTCTAGGAAAGAAGGGAAAGCATTGTTTAATTTGCATGTAGAAAATAAACAAATATGTGTCGGCGACGTTCGGATTGTCGGGGTATCCAGTGCTTCCATCTTCCTGATTGGCGATACGGAGGTCATCTCCTTATCTTCGATGTTCGACACGCCGCCCGAATCTGTTATCATCGCGCCATTCGTTCCACTTCCTTCGGAGGGATAACCTATGGCACGCCTATCGATTGTTGGCAATATCTATATGAATAGCTTAGGCTCATCAAGCACGATGCATGTGGGGGATAATGTCTACACCGCACTGCAGAACAGAGTCTTTGCTGTTCAACGCGAAGTGCCTATTTATAATGGGAATGAGGGCAGCTTTGCGGCGTATCCGTTTTTCCAGCGGCCTTTTCCAATCCCTCAGCCTCCCGAACCCTTCACAATGTGTGTGGATAACTTAGGGAGCTATATTACCGTTCGAAACATACGCATTATTGGCATAGCGGCCTCCTCCCTCTTTCAAATTGGCAGCAATCGCGTCAACAGATCGGAAACACGTATCAAAAATATTCGTCAATTCGTGACTGATAAACCGGGACCCAAGGAACAAACCACCTTCCTCTTTACAGGTACAGATGACGCCAACGGTGATGTCCCCCCTAAACCAGCAACGTCCGCTGAGCCTAAACCGCCTCGCATCGTGTTCGTCACACAGCAGCAAACGTCTACATAGCTCTAGATCGAACCCTAGCGGAGAGTAGCTGCTCCAACAAAAGCACACCAAAGAGCCCGTCCCCCAACAAGGGGGCGGGCTCTGTCTAAACCTGCCAGCTCACTTCGTGAGCAGCGGTTGGGCGCGGCTTAGCAGCGCCGCCATCTGACCGCGCGTCAAGGACTCGCTCGGGTGGAACGTGCCATCCTCGAAGCCGTCGACAAGGCCCCTGCTGCTCATCGCAGCAATGGCCTCTGCCGACCAGCTGCCTGCTGGCACGTCAGTGAACTTCCTCGCCTCGCCGCTAGCCGCCGAGGTCAGCTTTAACGCGCGGGAGAGCAGCACACTCATCTGCTCCCGCGTCATGCTTTGATCGGGCGCGAAGCGATCACTGCTGATGCCTTGCATCAGCCCGTTCTGCTGAGCGATCCTGATATCCTGCGACGCCCAGTGGGTCGCAGGCACATCACTGAACGTAGCGCTGCCACCGGCCGCTACGTTGCTCAGACCGAGCGCGCGTACGATAATCGTCGCGGCTTGCGCTCGTGTGAGCGCCGCGTCAGGCGCGAATTGGTCTTCGGCTGTGCCGACCATCCAGCCGCGGTTCGCGGCGTTCAGGACATCTTCCTGCGCCCAGTGCTTTTGCATATCCGTGAAGTAGAAACCATCGGCCCACAGCTGATAATACGTCCATGTATTGTCAGCCTCTTGATTGAGACTCCAGCTTCCGGTCCCTTTTAATTGATATTTGCTTACTAGCTTCAGCTTAGCTTTCATGGATTGTTCATTGTCATACCAAACGGTATAGTTACCTAGGGCTAATTCGTTGCCATTCACACTTGCTTTCGCATCCGCTGATTGAATGGTGAACGTAGCAACAGCGGATTGACTAGCCTCGTCGTAACGTACCTTGCCTCCATACAAATTAACCAGCCCTTGAACGTCTTTGGCAGGTATCCCTGCTCCATTCGAGGCAGGATCCTGATTCCAATATCGTCCGTATAACGGCATGCCAAGCAAGATTTTATTCGCAGGAGCTTGGGTTAGCGCATATTGAATGGATTTTTCGACAAAGGGTAAACTAGCAACAGGGCCTGGGGTAGGATCGCCTGGATAGCTCTCATCGTAGGACATTACCATCAAATAATCACTAACAGCAGCTAGTGCTTGATAGTCATATAGGCCGATCCAGCTCGCCGTATCTCCTGTTGGATTGGCCGCTACAGCGACGGATACCTCTATCGTACTCGGCAGCTGTTCACGCAGCTTTTTAGCGAAATCTGTATACTTGTCGCGGTAGGCAGCACCTACATTTTCGATATCCAATTGAAAGCCATCGAGACCATTGGACTTGATACTTTCAACAACTTGTTTAACTAACGTCTCTCGGCCATCAATTGCTTTTTCACCCAGCACTCTATCGAAATCATTGCTTAGAAAAGGGACAACCTTCTTCCCTTGTTTGTGCATTTCTGCTATGAATGCAGCTTGAAGGTCGGACACGTCCAGACTACCATCATCCTTGATATGATAATAGCTCGGCGACACGACATCTAGCGTATCTCCGCTTTTATTCACTTGTGAGGTATAGGTGCTCGGAGCTCCAGAGAACAAGTAAGACATATTAAATTTCCCTTGAGCTGCAGTAGCTTCTGCTAGAACCTCATTCTTTGGCATCAACGTTACCTGTCCCAACGCACCGACAACGACTAGGGTAACGACAAGTTTTCTCCAACCACTTTTCATCTTGTCTCATCCCCTATTCTCACTTCTATCATCCTAGAAAACTACCAAAATCGCTACGAGTAAATACTGGAGAGCAGAAAAAAACCGTGACGTAGAGCGATTAAGCTCTTGCGCAACGGTTTTATTTATCATGGTTATAAAATTGATAGTGATTTCGGCCCTTACCCTTCACTTGGTACAAGGCGATATCTACTTCTTTCATCATTTGGGCTGCGTCCGTTAGATCGGAGTGATACATCGTTATGCCCATGCTGACTGTTGATCGAAAAGCTTGCCCTTGTACATCCCAGTCCTGCTCGACACATGCTATAATCCTCTGTGCAATGCCTTCGACATGCTCCGCGCAACCCACAGCTGGTAATAATATCGTAAACTCGTCTCCTCCCATTCGGGCGAATATATCAATTTCTCGCAGACAGCCCTGAATCCGACTAGCAAACTCCTGCAAGAACGCATCTCCAATATCGTGGCCCATGGTGTCATTAATCATTTTAAAATCATCTATATCTATATAGAGTAAAGCAAAAGCACGCTCTGTTCGTTTGGCTTGTTGCAACAACTGTTGCAAATGCTCCTTAAATAGTCGGCGGTTAGGCAATCCTGTCAGTGGATCATGGAAAGCCATCGCAACGAGTCGAGTCTCATGATTTTTGCGAAACGTAATGTCCTGAAGGGCAAAAGCAATTTCAATGAGTTCTCCCTTTTCATCACAAAGCGGGATCGCTGTGCACTCCACCCAAAGGTTAGCCTCATTCGCTCCACTCGCTCGAAATTCTAGTTTACTGCTCGTATTCGTTTGCAAGGTATGCATAAACAATTTATACACATCTACGCGATACTCCGAATCAATCGCCTCAATGATTTGCCCAATATGTTCGGGTACATAGCCAAGAATCTCATGGAACCTGTTAGAAACATAGATTAAATTTCCCTGGGCATCTAACTGGCAATACAAATCCCATGCCTGCTCAATAATCTGACGTGCGAGCGAATCTTTCTGCAACTTTGAATGTTTAATAAAATCTGAATCCATGTGCTTATGCATAGCCTCTGTCGCCCCCTCTTATGCTTAACATAGAGACTCTGGTAGCTTAGCATGATTACATAAAGATTATATAAAATCATTCTTAAGTTTAAATCAAAGAATAGTCGGAAATTAGCATTTGCTGTCGATTTACATTTGCACATGGACATTCTTTCACCCTACTTTGTACCTAATTACCCCTCACAAAATACTAGTTCACACTCTATGTCAAGAAAAGGATAGAAATTACTAGGAGAATCGTTCTATAATATAGGTAATATCTGTATGAGTCGAGAGAGGGAACACCCTTCTTACTTTGGGAGCTGTTTCATTACTGAGGGGGATTTCAAGCATGGCAGGAGAAACAATCTTAGTCGTAGATGACGAGCAAGAAATTGTCCAGTTAATTCAACTCTACTTGGCGCGTGAAGGCTACAACGTAATCAGTGCCAATAATGGACAAGATGTGTTTGGAATTGTGAGAGAACATCGGCCTGATCTTATTATTCTGGATATTCTGCTGCCAGGACTTGATGGTATAGAAGTGTGTCGACAGCTTCGCAAAACGAGCAATACACCCATTCTCTTCATTTCGTGTAAAAGTGAAGACATTGACATCATTCTGGGTCTAAGCATGGGTGGCGATGATTATATGACGAAGCCGTTCAGTCCTAGCCAGCTCGTAGCACGTGTCAAAGCTCTTCTTCGCCGGAACTCGATCCGAGAGCAGCATCAGGATGATCCTCAACTGGTCAAATTCCCTGGGCTGGAAATCGATCTCGTAAGCCATATCGTAAGAGCAAATGGGCAAACAATCTCTCTTTCTGCCAAGGAATTTGATTTACTTTCCCTTATGGCCAAAACACCAAATCGCGTTTATAAAATCGAGCACCTGTTTGAGCTCATCTGGAGCTTAGACAGTATGGGCGATCCACGTACACTTATTGTACATATCAGCAATCTACGTAAGAAAATTGAAGTTAATCCAGCTGAGCCTCGCTACATCATTACCGTAAGAGGTGTTGGCTATAAATTTAATGGCTCTGCTGTTTAAATTTAGTGATGGAGCCAATCAGCGATAAGTTGCTGAAGAGGTACCGCAGCCGCTGCGATAACAAGTGCTGGCAGCATGTTCGCTACGTTGATCTTTTTTATTTGCAAAATATTGATACCTACACCGAAGACTAGGACGCCGCCTACCGCGGTTATCTGAACGATCATCGCATCCAGCGACGCTTGGCTGAACGCCAGAGCGATCCCTGTAGCAAGCAATGCGATCGTTCCTTGCATCACGAAAACAGATGCCGCGGAGAAAACAACACCAATCCCCAAGGTCGATGCGAAGATGATAGATAAGAACCCATCGAGTAACGACTTGGTATATAAAATATCGTGATTATGCCGCAGGCCGCCATCCAAGGGGCCCAATATCGCCATGGCGCCGATGCAATACACGAGCGTACAGGTGACGAAGCCTTCCGAAATGCTGGTTGTTGCGGAAGGATGAGCTTTCGACTGGTTATTCATCTTGGCCTGCAGCCAGTCGCCAAGTTTAGTGAGATTGGCTTCTATCCGCATCAGTTCTCCGATAATACCGCCAAGCACGATACTCATGATAACGATCACAATTTGATCGGATTTGAGTGCCATTGTAATACCAAGCACAGTAATTGCAAGCCCTAGGCCCTGCATGACTGTGTTTTTTAACCTTTCTGAGATGTGGGGCAGCAGCATGCCTAGTAATCCTCCGATAATAATGGCCACTGCATTCACGATCGTCCCCCATAAAGCCATGCCTTTCATTCCCCTTTGCGTTCAATCTATAATGACCTTCTCATTCTACATGATTCCCCTCATAATTTCCTGCGACGTTGGAGATGGTAAGGATAAGCAACGGGAAAGGAGGCATGGTGGAATGTCGAAAGACAAAACAATGGATCCCATGACAGGTGATACGGTCGAAACCGACGGTATTTATGCCAATGAGGCTGGGCAAGAGGTCACGCTTAAGCGAGGTGATGAGTTTCCCGCCGATCTTGTTCTAGGGCGCAGCACATATGAATTACAAGGGTTTGCCGATGAGGCGGAAATTGATCACGATCAGTCCGAGCTTAACCCTATGCGTAAGCGTGTAGATGCACGAACTTAAGCTTTACTGAACATGTGTCTATTCACGGACGCGCATTTAACCAGATTGATGCAAAGGGAAACCGAGCAGCCGCTATGGCTTCTCGGTTTTTTGCTCATCTATGCTATACTAAGGGGAATATCATGGTTAATTTTGCCCTGGGGGATACGGATATGACACGCATTATGATAATCACAGGCGGTACACTAGGAGATTGGGTTCTAGGCGAAATTCGGACGGATGATATCCTTGTCGGCTCCGATCGGGGGGCGCTATTTCTCATTCAAAATGGCTTTAAACCCCATATTTCGATGGGGGATTTTGATTCGGTCACAACGGAAGAGCTTGCCCTTATTCGAGCTTCAAGCAAAGAATTCATCGATTGCGATCCCATCTACAAGGATTTGACGGATACGGAGATGGCTTTTAACTGGGCACTCGCTCACAACCCAAGCCAGATCCTGCTTGTCGGCGCACTAGGCACGCGGTTCGATCACTCACTGGCCAATGTACATTTGCTCCGCACGGGCATGGCGCAAGGGATTCCCTGTGCGATTATGGATGCAAACAATCTCATCATGGTGATCGATCAAACAACACACGTGAGACGAGGACCGTACACACATATTTCGCTGCTTCCGCTCAGCTTGGAGGTCAAGGGTATCACGCTGCATGGTTTCCAATATCCTCTTCATCAAGCGACACTTGAAATCGGGATGTCGCTCGGGATCAGTAATGTTCTCCTTGAGCCAGAGGGTCTCATCGAGCTATCGTCAGGCTTATTGCTAGTGATACAGAGCAAGGACTAGGCAGAGGTATCCCTAGTTGTAAAGTGCTCTCTGAGAAGCTGTATAAAAAGGCGCTGCGTCGTAGAAACGTAGTCTTGTTTACTATTTTGCAATATGCCAATGGTAATATTCGGATTTATCATAGGGAATCGTATCGAAACCACATCTTGCGATATTCGTGTTGAGGAAAGTACAACCCCAATTGACGGTAGGCTTTGAACACAGGCTGGTATCCCTGAAATTTGGCTCACTGTATACTTAAATGGTTGTGACGGTAAGTGATCCAGCTCTTTTTCCAAACGCATATGATACAAACAACTGGCTCCGCCGATGAAAAGCGGATTCTTTACTAAGTCCTCTGGCGTAAGCTCGCTTTTCGTTGCTAGCGGATGGTCTCTAGCTACAATGAACGAAATGTGCTCCTCATACAACGGTTCAAAGCGCAGGTTAGTCGCCGCAACGGGCTCCCCGCTGACAGCAAAATCGATGCGATTTGCCATTAACTCCTGCGCAAGCAGCTCCGTATTTCCCGTCGAAAAGTGACAAGCCACCCTCGGTTTCAAGGTACTGAATAGGGAAAGAATAGCGGGTAGCGCATCCAGCATAACTGGCTCGATGACCCCAATATTCAGCGTGCCGATTTCTTCTTTTTCCAATGCCTTCGCCCGGTCAGCTACGTAATTCCAATGCTTAATCAGTTCATCCACTTCTTCTGCGTAAATTCGACCAGATGGCGTTAGAACGGCATCCCAGCCTCGCTTAAAAAGCTTTATACCCAACTCCTTTTCAAGTCTCTGCACCTGATTCGTAACCGTAGATTGTGCGTAATTCAGCTTAGCTGCTGCCTTTGTGAAGGATCCCTCTTGGATAATGGTCCGAAAGGTAAGGAGCTCTTTGAGGTCCAAACGCGCTCAACTCCATCGATAAAATTGAATTTTATTATTACTATTTTCAATTATATCAATGGATATAATTCATGTACAATCAGGATAATCCAGTGTGAGGAGTGATGAGCACTATGCCCTTCGTTCGTGTTAGCTATGTAGAAAATCAATATACGGATGCGGAATTACCTGTGATCAGTGCGTGTATCCAGGATGCTTTCATTGCCCATTTCCATGTTCCTGAGGATGATTATTTTCAGGTTTTTCATGCGCATCGCAAAAGTGAGTTTTATTACGATCCCCATTATCTGAATGTCACTAGGACGGATCGTTTGCTCTATATCCACATTTCATTAGCATCGGGAAGAAGCACCGAGCAAAAACGTCAGTTCTACCAGTGGCTAACTGCGCACATTTCCACGCAATGTCAGATAAGTGAAGATGATATTTTCATCGTTCTGCATGAGACAGAAAGAGAGGATTGGAGCTTTGGGAGAGGGCTTGCCCAAATGATATAAGCCCGTCTGAACCCGTCTTATTGATCAAACTGAAGGAAGAAGGGATTTGTGTGAGCCATCCGCCTATTACATCGACTATTAGAGAGACGATTGGGGAGCTTGCTCCGAACTTTGTTCGTTATACGGAAGAGACGCTTTTCGGTGATGTATGGCGAAGTGAAGCTTTATCGTTAAGAGATCGGAGCCTGATTACCGTAGCAGCTTTAGTTGCTGGTGAGCATACGAAACAACTGCCCTACCATCTTACCCTTGCGAAGGAAAATGGATTATCAGAAGCCGAATTGTTCGAGGTCATGACACATCTTGCTTTCTATGTTGGTTGGCCGCGTACTGCTTCTGCAATCCAGGTAGGTAAAGAGGTTTTCCGTCCATGGGAATGACGTGCATTCGACAAATTACATAAAAATTTGGAAATTCGACACTCTCTTTTCTCCATAAGCCAGCTAACTCTGTTACAATAAAGGATAGGCTAGACATTTATTGAGATATTGAGGTCGTTTACGCATGCCCCCAGTCCAAGAAAACCTTGTGAGAAATCTTCTTCCTACCAAACTACCTTCTGTTATCACACTTTTTGCATCTCAGCACGTACTTACGACCCGTGAAGCCGAAATTATTAGTCTTATCGCTTTACGCGGTTATAGTAACAAAGAAATCGCAGATTATTGCTTTATCAGTGAGAAGACTGTCAAAGTACACATCGAGAAAATCATGGATAAGGTCGGAACACGGTCGATGCGTAAGCTCTTATCCGCGATTATTAGCACCGACGCTTACCCTTCATAATGAAAAGAAGACAACGCCAGCTGCCTAGCAGTTGGCGTTGTCTTCTTAGATAGAGCGCTCCAGCTACATCGCGGCGGCGAGCTTTTGCACAAACTGCTCCAAATACTGCTGGTCGATGGCATCGAATCGGCTGAGGATCGGGCTGTCGATATCCAGCACGCCGATAAACTCGTCACCCGCAATAAGCGGGATTACGATCTCCGATTGCGAAGCTGCATCGCAGGCGATATGTCCGGGAAATGCGTGGACATCAGGAACCAGCACGGTTTCCCTGCGGTCCGCAGACGTACCGCAAACCCCTTTGCCGAAAGGGATCCGCACGCAAGCGGGCAATCCCTGAAAAGGTCCCAACACGAGCTCCTTCCGTTCGAGCTGCTCATCTACTAAGTAGAAGCCTACCCAGTTCACGTTCTCCAGAAATTGCCCCAGCAACGCAGACGCGTTCGCCAAATTAGCAACGCGGTTCGGTTCGTCATGTATCAAAGCTTCAACTTGCCCAATTAGCAAGGTATATTGTTCTTCTCTCGTTCCACTATAGTTCGATTTGGCAAACATCTGTCATCATCCTCTTCTGTCCAGTCTATCTTCTATCATACCAAATGAATGGCTTCCCGCCAAAAAATGAAAGGACAATCGGCTGATTCAGCCGACTGTCCTAGTTAGATCTCTATTTTACTCTTTTACGAATGAATGATGGAGAACACGATCGTTTTGCCCATCCGACTCCAGCCGCGTTTCCACTGAATAGTTGCCAATTTGCGTCGTAGACGTTTCGAGTACGCCCTTCGCTACTGCACTTTCGCAAGCGTCCGTGAACTGACGATAAAAGATATCCGCGTCATACCCGAACAGGAAATCCGTGAATTTACGAATGCTTTCCGTATTGCAAAAAGCTTGTTTTCCACTTCCGCTCGCCATTTGGGAACTTATCTGTGAAGGCTAACAGAACAATTTTCACAAATTGGTCTGCGGTAACGGTCTCATTCGGACGGAAGGTTCCGTCTGGGAAGCCATCCAGCAATCCCTGTTGCACCATTTGAGCAATCGTCTGCTCCGCCCAGTGTCCCCCAATGTCCTTGAATCCCGCCGCTTCACTTCTATTTTGCAGGCTACCTATCGTTAATAGGCAACCGATTGTCGCAATCGTCAGCCATTTATTCCATCGTTTCATCGCCATTTTCTCCATTTTTATCCAAATTTTCGGCATTGATTTCTACCATTCTCTAGGATAAACTTTCTACTTGTCTTTGAAAACATGCTGAAAAGCCCATTCATCCAAGCAGGACAAGCTCCCTTACTGGGACTATAGCCGTATGAAATACCAAAAAGACCCTGCCCCCTACTAGGTAGAAAGCAAGATCCTCTATCTCGAACGATGATTACACTTTTCTTTTCACGCCTGCTACCGCTTTGGCAGAGTTGTAATAACGCATCCAGTCAACGATGTACATCATTTTAGCAAGGTAATCTGGTGCACTTCCTTGTAAATGACTGTACTGCTCTTCTTGTAGCAGTTGGTGCAGCTCATACCCCTTCGTAAAAAGGGTCTTAGTGAATGCTTCTTCCGTTTGGGGCTTGTAGAGATCTGTTCCTCGGGAGAGTTCAATTTCCTCAATTATTGTGCCGCGATAGTAAGGGTAAACGTTCACCTGCAGGCCCATATCCATGTAAGCTAAACCTGTATATTCAAAAGGAAGCCAAATTAAATTCGTCTTCTTGTCTTCTAGCTTCACGGTGTACACTAAACCTAAGTTTAGGGCAATCGGCTGCGGATAATTGCTTATTTGACCGGATCGCAAATGATCTGCTATATGCTCAACGAAATTCATGATGTTCTTCCTCTCCGAAGGATCTAGTCCTTCCTTCATATTGCGTGCTAAAGCGCTTCGTTGTCAAGCTAGTCCGCATACGTTCCTCTTCTACCTTATCTCCGTTTGGCAACGTTTCCGTTTCTACTTCTACTGTTCTCTTTTCGAGGTGCAATTTCCTGCCAATGACGACCTAGGTCATGAGGAATACCCGCATTCAAATATTGGCATGAACAGATAAATGAAGGAATACGCTCTGATGAGGCATAAATGGCCGGCAGCGTACGAATGATCTGAGGAAAAGTTTTTATTGGGGAGATGAACTTTTCACGACTTCATGCGTCTATATAAGAGAGGTGAGAGAATTGGAGACGACCGGTGTCCATGTATTTGATTATTTGAAGTACATCGCAGAAACAACAGATCAGAAGGTCATCCTTCGCAATTTGATGGAGACCTACGGGAATGATGTGTGGAATTACGCATTTAGCATTTGTCGCAATAAAGATGCAGCCGACGACATTGCACAGGATGCTTTCTTAAAAGTATATCGCAATCTGACGACCTTCCGTGGCGAAGCTGCGGTTAAAACCTGGTTGCTTACGATAACTCGCAATACCGCTTACGATTATTTGCGCAAAGCATTTTGGCGCAAGGTGACCCTTGTCGGTTTCGTCCAATCGGGAGGAACCTCCCATTCGGCAGAAACAGAAGCGGTTGAGAATTTATACGCAAGTGAGATTTGGCAAAAAGTGATGTCCTTATCCGCTAAATATAGAGAAATTCTAATTCTGCATGCGCATTATCAAATGACCACCAAGGAAATGGCTGCTATCTTAGCCATCTCGGAAGGAACGGTTAAATCCAGGCTTCACCACGCCAGACTTAAGGTTCTTAGTCTGAAGGAGCGTGAAGCTCTTGAAAACTCCTGAACCGGATGACCTCCAGAAGCAATTGGAAGAAGGACCCCTTGGGCAGAAGGGGTTCACTTCCAAACTTCAGCATGACATCGAGGAAACGATTCGAAACAAGGAGCGAAACAAGTCTAAAGTAAAGCCTATTCTCTGTGTCGCTGGTTTGGGTACTGTTCTGGCTGTCGTTCTTCTTTTCCCATGGCACACCATGCATACGCAAAGTGAAGCGGCAGCTCTCGAAGGGAAATTGATGACGGTGTCAACCGTCTCCACGCCCCCTCCGGCTCCCATCAGTACGGCACTGCTAATTGGACTTCGGACGGAGCACGAGCCTGCCAAAAGCGGCCCAGGGCGCGTCCTGTCACCACTTCGTTACAGTACTTATCGGACAATGCTCATAGCTCCCGTTCGCGGACAATTGCAGAAAACCTCCGAAGGAACAGGCATTTTGATGCCGTATAAGCAAAATTTCTGGAAAATTGACTCCCTCACACAGACCACGAGTACGGGGGAGTCGCATTATTTATCAGCTCATTTGGCTGATCAGCCTGCCAAACTGGAACGCTTCGCAACACCAGAGGATCAGGAGTTTAATCGTGTTGAAACACTGTTGTTTGCAGGCAACCAGTATGTTTCCATTGCTGAGTCCGAGGAAGCTTGGAACGGGAATGCCTCTTACCATGCGGATCGCATCTGGGTGCGTACACTCCCACAGTTGAAGGAAGCGCGCACCATGCAGTTCAACAAAAAGCCAGTGGACAAGAATCATGTATCCATTATGGATGTCTATGGCACAAGTATGACTAGTGAGCTTACTGCTATTTCGAACCTTAGTGATGGCCCTCTCGGAGAGATTTCAGGGCAAAGCTGGACGGTGCAGCGTGAGCCAGGCAAGTGGGTTGGCAAAGTCGCTGAAACAGCTAAGGCTGGAGCAACGCGACCTGATTATTACGTGCTTCGCAATTTCCCTCGCGAGCTGCCGGATAAAGTCGTTAATCACGACGATATCTGCTGTTCCTGGAGCAATATCAAATCCTCGTGGCCGCAAGCCACGGATGCATTAACCTCGCCGATGAACGATATGCTGGTCATCTTCGAGGAGGGTAAGCTCAAATTCTACTCCTACGGTCAGGCACCCGGAAGCGAGCCTCAGCTTACCTTAGATTTGCAGCCTGGGGAACAGCTCGTCATGGCGCAATGGGCCACCGATCACTACGTTCAGGAGTGGATCGATAAGGTGGATCGGTATTTGTCGCCTGAGGCTGGGATCGTTAGCGCTGCCGCTTTGAAGCCCGTAGGGCAAGAGAATGTAGCAACTCGATAGAACCTCAAATATAAGAAGAACATGTAAAACCCGCTTCCATGACAGCACAACAAAACCCGCTTTGTCCTCTTGGACTAGCGGGTTTTGTTGTGGTTGCGAGCTTGTTGGTGTTACCAACCTTTGCGATCTCGCAAACTCGTGATGTGAGCAATATGATGATTGCCATGCCACGCATAGTTACCTACATTCCAATCTAGTCTTATCGTATTGCCCGACTCTGGATGAACGAAGGCACGCGCAAACTGATCATGCTGCATATCGCGTAAAAGGATCATCCACCGGCCGTGCAGTGCATCTAGCAATGCTAGCGACAGCTCTACAGGCGCAGACTTCCCATCGCTAAGCTCTGCCCAGCGATCCTCGTAATATGGCCGAATCGTCGGCTCGTCTTCGGTCAGCGCCAATTTGAACCGTGTGTAGCTGTTCATATGGCTGTCTGCGACGTGATGCACCACCTGGCGCAGCGTCCACCCTCCAGGACGATAAGGCGTGTCCAGCTGCTCATCCGAGAGCCCAGTGACTGCATCACGCAGTCTGCTTGGCGTTGACTCGATGTCAGCCATCCACTGACGGAGCTGTGATTCCGACACTTCACCTTCGTGTTCAAACAATCCGATTGGGAAACGCCATGTATCCATATGACCAACCTCCTTTGCTCCTATTATAACCAAGGTTGATTAGGCTGGCGAGAAGTATGCCTTGTATGCATCCGTAAATCCCTGAACAAAACGGGGATCCCACTGGGTCCCCTTCCCCTCCGCGAGAATGGCCATGGCCTTCTCGATAGCCATTCCCTTCCGATACGGACGATCGGACGTCATCGCATCGAACGCATCCGCTACCGCGATGATGCGGCCAAACACTGGGATATCCTGGCCCTTCAGGCCATCCGGATAACCAGCGCCATCATAGCGCTCATGATGCGAGCGCACGCCTGGAAGCAAGGGAGCCATCGCTTCAGCGGGCTCAATCTGCTTCAAAATCGATTCACCCAGATCCGGGTGACGCTTGATTTGCTCGAATTCTTCATCGGTTAATCGGCCATCCTTTAGCAGAACCGCATCGCGAACGCCGATTTTGCCGATATCGTGCAGCAGCGCTGTTTTGTTCAACCAATCGAGCTCCTGTTCGCTCAGATTAACCGCTCGCCCAATCATCAAGGAATACTTGGCGACGCGCGTCGAATGCCCTGCCGTGTACGCATCCCGAGCATCAAGAGCCGCAGCTAGCGTAGCGTAGTAGCTCTGCAGGAGCTGGTTGTTCATTTTTTCGCGGGCATCCAGCCCCTTCACCATATGGTTAAAGCCAGCAATCAATCGGGAAAACTCATCCGAGTATAAGTCGGAGGCTCTTACTTGGAGATCACCAGACTGAACTTGCTTCATCACGCTATGTAAATCTTCAATTGGCTGTTGAATATCCCTTGCCAGCATGCGTGCACCTAAGGAGGAGAAGCCAACGCCCAGCAAAAGAATAATCGCCGCCCATTTCCAATAATCAGCGATCAACTCGGAAGAATCCACGCTTGTGCTCAATCGAATTTGTGTTGCTAAGCTAAAAAGAAATAGCGGCATCGTGCCGATCAGAAATGCACTAAGCTGAAACTTCCGCTGAATCGAAACGATAACGCGTCCATCCAAGGAGACGTCTTCGCCATAAATTCGCTGTCCCAACTCGCGGATATGTATCAACATAGGCCGAATGGCTTGCGCCGTCGTGAAAAATTCAAGCAACGCATGCATACTCGCTATAAGTATGGCACCTATGCCAGCAAGTCCGATATATAAAGGAGGAAGCGTCAACCAGCCCCACGCAATCCCTAAGCTTGCCATGGTCACAGCAGGAATAGATAGCCCCAAAAAGTGCGGCCCCATGATCCGCATGACCGACAGGGCAGGAAAACGATGCGTCTGTAGATACGCCGCTCGGATAGTCGCCAGCTCAGGCGTTTCCTGCCCCATCATTTCGCGAATTGGCCTAATGTGTCTCCGAAAAACGAGAAACTCCGCTAACATCATCACACATAACGAAGAGATCATGATGAAAAAAACACGTACCAACTCAACGTTGGAAATCGAAAGTGTCGTGGATATAATAACCCCACCAACAACAAGAACAGCGATACTAGAACCCATCATATAATTTCGTAAAAGATCACGTAGAAATTTCCTATATATCCCCATGCTACTCCTCGTCTCTATCAAAACTATCCTCACACTGCGAAGTAGACTCGCATCACCTCTATTGTATCGTAATCTGACAATTTTCGCTTGATATCTCTACTAGATTTACTAGCCTATTGGCTGCTCTGCCAAAAAGAAAAAGCCACACTCTACAATTGAGAGTGTGGCCTTTTGGAGTAACGTGTCCGCCGATCTGGGAGGCGATGTGTAAGGCCTTTTTTGGGTCTTACGGTAGCCGGGAGCAGCGCGACGAGGCTGTACCGCCCTTTTTTGGGCGTTACCTCACAAAAACCATCTAGCCCTCTCACGCGTGCGCCAATTCCTACCCTTCCCGCTTTAACGTCGGGTCCGCTTCCGCGCCTAAGAACGCGCGTGCCAAGTCGGTCACGCTTTTGCCTGTGAGCGTCTGGGTGATTTCCGGTACCTGTGCGATCATCTTAGCAATATCACCGGTAATGCGGTTCACACCGGACGTCGAGCCGTCCTGTGAGATCACGGTGATTTTGTCCACGTTGCTCAGCGGTGCCGCAATTTTCTCCGCAAGCTCCGGCAGGATGCGGAGAATTTCCACCGTTACCGCCGCTTGCGTGTACTGCTTGTAGGCTTCGGCCTTCTTCTCCAGCGCCTCCGCTTCCGCAAGCCCCGCTAGGCGCACGACCTCGGCGTTCGCCTTCCCTTTGGCGAGCTCCGCTTCCGCCGTGGCTTCGCCGCGCTTTCTCGTCGACTCCGCGTCCGCCTCGGCTTCAAGAATTTGTCGCTGCTTGTTCACCTCGGCGCGCATAATGGCTGCCAGTTTCTCCGCTTCCGCCGGTTTAATCACAGAAGCCTCGAGCTCCTTCTGCTTCAGCTCGACCTCGATCTGGCGAACGGTTTTGTTCGCCTCCGCTTCCATTTGACGGATACGTACCTGTTCCGTCACGAGCAACTGCTGAATTTGCTTTTGCTTCAATTCATAAGCCAAATCAGCTTCCGCCTGACGACTCGTCGTCTCCTGCTTAAACTCGGCCTCCTTCATGCTGAGCTCCTTACGGTATTGTGCCTCCTTCGCTGACGCGGCGCTCTCCGCTTCAATCATTAATTGATGCGCTTCCGCCTTACGAATAGCCGACTCCTTCTCCGTATCCGCTTGGCGAATGAGGATATCCCGCTCTACCTCAGCTCTAGCAATGCTAGCGCTTTTGCGAATTCGCTCTACCTCTGGCACACCGAGGTTCTCGATGTAGCCCTGATCGTCCGCCACGCGTTTGAGCACGAAGGAAATGAGGTTGAGTCCCATTTTATCCAAATCCTCTGAACACGTTTCCCTCATCTTGCTATTGAGCTCATCCGGATTCTTGAGAATGGACTCTACTGTCAATTGCCCAACTAACCCCCGTAAATGCCCTTCTACGGAATGTAAAATCATCGTCTCCCGCTCCGCCATCGTATGGTCGAGGAATTGCTCGGAAGCGGTTGCGATCGCGATGGGATCACTTTGGATTTTGATCTGCGCGACTGCTTCGATCTTAAGACGAATCCCTTGCTGAGAGAACATCGGCTGCTCAGGCTTCACATCGAAACTCATGAGCATCATAGAAATTGTTTTAGAGCTCTGAAAGCCGGGGATCACGAACGTCCCTCCGCCTTGTACCACTCTTTTGCCCCCCAAGCCATACACGATCATCGCTTCATTCGGCGGCACCTTCTTATACGCTTTCACAATCGAAGCCAGTAAGATAAAAACAACAATAACAATAGCTACTACCATATACAGCACAGTCCACATACCTGTATTACCTCCTAGATTCACACTTCGCGTTGAACTCGGACCTACAATTCACTAAATTCCGTCACCGTTGCCACACCTTTGCTCATGTTCAAAATGACAACCTTCGTCCCTTTCGCCATGGACTCACCGTTCTCCGAACGAACACTAATCGAGCGCGTGGTTCCTTGGAGCACATACACCATTTCGCCCATGCCCTCGCCGTTTATCGGGACCGTAAGCTTCCCCAACTGACCGCTGAGCTCGAAATCGCTCTCCTTCATGCTGTCATCGTGCTTATAAATCACCTTGGCGTACAAAAGGAAGAAGAGCCATGCCATGACAAATCCGGCAGCCACCGCAAGAAGCAAAATGAGCAGCGCACTCGTCATACCGACCTTGTTTAGCACATAGCCCATGCCGCCGAACACCGTCACCCCCGCGAGCAGCGAAGACATATTGAACATAGATGGACCGCCGTGCCCATGCCCGTGTCCATGCGCACCACCCGCATCTCCATGCAGCTCGAAGCTATCCACACCGAAGAGTGTGATGAGCAATGTCAGTACGAGGCCTACAAAAAAACAAACCATAAACAACGTCATCATCGGCTTTACCTCCCACATAAATATAGACGAATTTGGGAATAAAAGGTTTCGTTTCAGAAAATTTAGGAGTTGTTGGCGCATCCTTCTCATTTTACTTGCGTATAATCATTCGATGACTTATCGTTAATTCTATTAAATCGAAGGAGTAGATTATCCCATGTACACAAAAAAATGGACTTGGCTAATTTCAGCAGCAATGGTAATCATGATGTTGATGCTAACAGGTTGTCAATCAATACAAGGCTTAGAACTCGCGAAAGCCATTCAGAATGATGCGAACGTGACGTCCTCCGAGTCAAAAGGCCTACTTCAGCTTGAGCTCGTTCCTGGCGATGCCTCAAAGCTAACAGCAGAAGAAAAAGCAGCACTTGCTGCCCTGCAGAACGTGAAGGTTGAGCTTGCCGTAAAAACACAGGATAGCCAGCATCTATCAGTAGACGGCACGATTATTTACAGCAAAGGCACGATTCCTTTCAAAGTAGCTACAGAAGGAACGAAGATTAATCTCAGCATTGACGGCGCGAAAAAGCCGATTGTTATTGATCTTCTAGGCGGCGCAAATATTTCTTTCTTAAAACTATTACCTAAGGCGATTCAAGAACAATTCGGCAACAAAATTCTTGAGATTAAACCAGCACTCATTGGACTTATATTAGGAAATACCCCTGATCCAGATTCTCTTACAATTTCCCCTGTAACGGATAAAGTGAATGGCGAATCGCTCTCATTGCAAAAAGCACATGTGGAGCTTAACGGCACTGAATTGGCCTCTCTCCTGCAAAAGCTGCTAGCGAACGTTCTTGCGGATGAAAAAGGCTTGAAAGAAGTGCTTAGCCAGTTGTATGATGCCCTTTCACCTGTGATCCAAGAACAAATTAAAGGTGGAGATACAAGCCTTACGCTGCAAATTCTTTCGAACAAAGATCTTGCTCTTAGCGTGGTATACTCCCCTATTCACGATTTCCTAGCAGGACTAGCAGATTCCTTAGATACAACAACGGGTATGTTTAGCACTAACTCTTCCCTTCAGGCAGATGTCTACATCGATGGTGATAAACAAGTCCGTAAGCAAAGCTTAGCGTTGAACCTCCCGCTTACAGACTCGAAAATTGGTGCTTCAGCGGTTAAGGTTTCCTTTGTAAATGAGGTATGGAATCTAAATAAGCCTGTTACTGCTAGCACAATCAATACGTCTGGTGCACTTCAACTAAGCCTGGATGCTACGGCGATCTTTAAGCTTCTTGCTAACCAAGATAAGCAGTCCACGTTGTACAAAATGCTTAAAGATGATTTGAAAGTAACGAAAAAAGATATTAATATGGCTACCAACGGCTCGGGCGGAACGGAAGATGCACCTCAGCCATTTATTAAAAGTAATGGCATCATTGGCATAACGATGGTACCTGTTCGCTTTGTTTCTGAGCAACTTGGTGCTGAAGTTGGTTGGAACGGGGATCTACGACAAGTTACGATTACGGATTATTTAACTGGGAAGACACTCCTCCTGACTTTAGATAGCACAACCGCAAGCGCAAACGGAGTTTCTGTTGATCTAGAGATGGCAGCAACGCTTTCCAACAACTCTACTTTTGTACCTCTTCGCTTCATTGCCGAGCAGCTTGGCTGCAAAGTCTCCTTCAATGATGACACCCGTGTCGTCACTATTCACCGAGACTAAGAAAGAAAAAAGAAGCGCATGGGCGATCACCCTTTTCGCACGGCTGAATAGTCTAGTAATGAACCTAGGCAAAAAGCCTGCTGCACGACGCAGTCGCACGAGAAGGAGTGAACGTTTATGTATACAAACCCTATGCATCCTCATGGGCCACAAGGACATCACGGTCAAGTTCAACAAGGTCATCATGGACATCATGTTGTGTACCAAGCAGAACCTAATTGGCAGCACATGATGAAACAAAAGAGAGACCACGTCATGCATGCTCTTCATCCGCACATAGGCCGTAAGGTCCGCATCACCACGATCGATGGGCACACACATGAAGGGGTCATAATTAACGCAGACGGTCATCATGTTTATCTACACGTGGACCATCACGGACATCATCCTGGACATCACAGACCGATTTATACACCAGCGCAATATAACCAGATTATGACGCTCGTGCTCTTTGAATTATTAGTCATTCTTCTGCTTTCCTAAAACAAAAGCTCGCTCCTCAAGGCCTCAGTGCCAAGGGGGGTGAGCTTTTGTGTTTAAGACTGAATGAACCGTTCGTACGAAGCTTGACATTCGTTAAATAGCTTCTCCTCGTCTGCCCCGGTCAGCACTCCGTCCTTCACAACGACCCTGCCATTCACGATCGTATAATCAACGGCTCGTTTAAGTCCTACCGTCCCTAGCCAGGACTTGGCATCTGTGTGTGTGCCTACCGCGTCGATATGATCGACACGTACCATGAATAAGTCGGCAGATTTGCCTACCTCTAGAGAGCCAATATCGGTTCTGCCCAAGATCTCAGCTCCGCCTCTTGTTGCTACCTTTAATAAATCATAGCCGGTTGGCGCCTGAGCGCTGGATTGAAGTCTGTGCAGGAGATAGGAAACACGAAGCTCTTCAAGCAGATTCGAGCCATCATTTGAAGCACTACCGTCGACAGCTAAGCCGACTGGAATGCCCATCTCCAGCATTTCAGGGACTCTAGCAATGCCAGAGGAGAGTTTCATATTGGAAATCGGACAATGGGCAATGCCCGTCTTCGTTTGCGCGAGCAGCCTCATTTCGTCATCGTTGAAATGAATGCCATGCGCGTACCACACGTCGGAGCCTAGCCACCCCAAGCTCTCCATGTAGGCGAGCGGCCGCATGCCAAATCGTTCGAGCGTGTAGGCCTCCTCGTTCTTCGTCTCGGCGAGATGCGTGTGCAAGCGCACGCCTTTGGCTCTTGCAAGCTTCGCGGATTCCAGCAGAATATCTGCGGAAACACTGAACGGCGAGCAAGGAGCAAGTACGATCTGCCGCATTGAGCCTGCGCTGGCGTCGTGATAGCGGTCAATAAGCCGCTCACTATCCGCGAGGATCGTGCCGATGTCTTGCACGACACTCATCGGCGGCAATCCGCCTTGATCTTTGCCTAGCGTCATCGAACCGCGGGATGCAACGAAACGAATGCCCAAGCGATCCGCCGCTTCGAACTGTTTGTCGATGAAATGGGCGCTATTTCGCTCAGGAAATACATAATGATGGTCAAATACAGTCGTACAACCGTTTTTCATCAGGTCAGCAATACCTGTAAGAGAGCTGTGATAAACAGCATCCGGCGTAAGGCCTTTCCAGATCTCATACAGATAGCGAAGCCAGTCGAACAGCTCGAGCTTCTGCACCTGCGGCAGGTTGCGCGTAAACGTCTGGTACAAATGATGATGGACGTTAATGAGGCCAGGGTACACGAACATGTTCGATGCATCAATGATTTGCGTATTGGAATCCTTCGGAGATAGGCCCTTCCCCATCTCTACAATCTGATTTCCCTCAATGAGCAGGTCAGCCTGTTCTAACACGCGATCGCTCGCATCCACGGTTACAATAGCCTTGGCATTTCGAATCAAGATTGAACCCATTTTTTTCATCCTCCTCAAATAAAAATAGGGAACCAAAAAAATCCTAACCACAAACACAATATACACATATATTGTGTTCGTAGTTAGGATTTAGGTTCCCAGTAGAGCCCCCGAACCGAATTATCGAGGTTATACGAACTATGAAATTGTCGCAAAGCATTTGTTAAATTTAGGATCAGTATAGAGCAACAGGCAAGGAAACGTCAAGAGGCATCGCTGTCTGAAAATAACTCTGATGTTTTTTCAGAAAAGTGGAATAAGCTTCCCTAATAATGGATATATTATCAAAGCTGCGTTATTGATTTACAAGCTCTTCGGAACGAGTTGATTCCGCCGATGAGGAGCGCAGGCACAAATTATTGTTGGAGGTTTATGAACACATGGAAACAGGTACAGTGAAGTGGTTTAACGCAGAAAAAGGGTTTGGTTTTATCGAAATGGAAGGCGGTAATGACGTATTCGTTCATTTCAGCGCCATTACAGGAGAAGGTTTCAAAAGCTTGGATGAAGGCCAACGTGTTCAATTTGAAGTTGTTCAAGGTAACCGCGGACCGCAAGCTGAAAATGTAGTCAAGCTGTAGTCCTTCATCACATATTGCTTTAACTGCTTGCGCGTCAGCGTCTAACATGACAAGGAGGAGTTCATTTGTACTTTTCAAAAAAATCATTGGAACCAGTACCGGAAGAACAAACCAGCATCTGGACCTGCAGCACCGATCAGTGCTCTTGCTGGATGAGAGATAACTTTTCATTCGCCGATAGTCCCGCATGTCCGATTTGCAATTCATCCATGGTCAAGGATTTAAAGATGCTCCCCACCTTATCGAACACAAGCAGCAGGCGATGAATACGTGATCGTAAGAAAAAGCTCTCACCGACTTCTATTGGAGTTGTTGAGAGCTTTTTTATATTCACCTTATTGGGCTCTTCTGATAGATGCGCTCTTTCGCCACACAATCCGCATACTTCACACCTTCAGGTACGAACAGAATCGATTCCTTTTTACCTAATCCCAAATATCCGCCTGACGTCAGACTGCCATAAAAAAGACCGTGAACCTGCTTCTGCAGCTGATGATCGAAATAGATCAGAACATTTCTGCACAGAATGACGTGAAATTCGTTGAACGAGCCGTCCGTAACAAGATTGTGTTGGGCAAAGATCACATTTTCCTTCATGAGCGGTTGAAAATACGCATACAGATGATCTGTATCATAATACGCCGAAAATGCCTTCTTCCCGCCCGCTTCCAGATAATTCTTCGTGTAGGTCTGCATCTGCTTCAGCGGAAATGCTCCCCTCTGCGCAGTTTTAATCGCTCCCTGATTCATATCTGTGGCATAGATGGTCGTTCTCTCCGCCAAGCCCTCTTCTTCCATCAGAATGGCCATCGAATACACTTCTTCCCCCGTTGCACAGCCTGCATGCCAAATTCTGATTTCCGGGTAATTCCGAAGCATCGGCACGACCTCTTCTCGGAAAGCTCGAAAAAAGCTCGGATCTCGAAACATCTCCGTCACCCGAATCGACATGTCATTCAATAACACATCAACAAACCCAGGTTCATGCAGCGCTTTTTCTAAAAGAGAGGTGATTGTCGGCAATCTCTCCAAGCTCATCCGATTGAGTATGCGTCTGCGCAATGAGGAACGCACATACTGGCGGAAATCGAATCCATACATCTGAAACAAACCCTCTAGAAGTAGATTAATCTCGATCTTTTGCAGCTCATCGTACGGGAATTCTTCTATTTTCATGGAGGGTCTCCTAGTACTGTCAACAGTAAAAGTTATTCTTTTACTATATCACACAACATGACTAGAAAGAGTATTCAGATCGGAATTGGTGTTAAAAAGAATATGTCATTCAAAGCAACCTTAATCGGCCTTCGGATGGACCATCTCTTCCGGCCGGACGTAGCTGTCGAATTGCTCAGCTGTTAAGTAGCCGCTGCGCACCGCAGACTCCTTCAGTGTCAGCCCTTCCTTGTGAGCTTGCTTCGCAATACTGGCTGCCTTCTCATACCCGATATACGGGTTGAGGGCTGTAACCAGCATGAGCGATTGTTCTAGATTGCGCTGAATCACCGCACGATTCGGCTCCATCCCTGCGAGGCAATGGTCGTTGAACGAGCGCATGCTATCGGCCAGCAGCCGCACGGACTGCAGGAAGCCCAGGATGATCACGGGCTTGAACACATTCAGCTCGAAATTGCCTTGGCTGGCGGCGAAGCCGATGGCTGCATCGTTGCCCATGACCTGGCATACGACCATCGTCATCGCTTCGCATTGTGTGGGGTTGACCTTGCCCGGCATAATCGAGCTGCCGGGCTCGTTCTCCGGAATCGTGATTTCACCGATTCCGCAGCGGGGGCCGCTCGATAGCCAGCGAACATCGTTGGCTATCTTCATTAAGTTCGCCGCCAGCGCCTTCAGCGCGCCGTGGGCGTAAACGATCTGATCATGGCTGGTCAGCGCATGATATTTGTTCTCGGCCGAGACGAAGCGTGTGCCCGTCTCGCGAGTCAGCACTTCGGCGACGCGGGCGCCGAACTCGGGATGCGCGTTCAGCCCCGTGCCGACGGCGGTGCCGCCGATCGCGAGCTCGCGCATCGTATCGACGGCGCTGCGCACCATGCGCGCCGTCATGTCCAGCATCGCCCACCACCCGCTGATCTCCTGCCCCAGCGTCAGCGGGGTAGCGTCCTGCAGGTGGGTGCGGCCGATCTTGACGATGTCGGCGAAGGCCGACATCTTGGTGTACAGCGTTGCCTGCAGCAGCTCCAGCGCAGGCAGCAGCTCTTGCTCTACCGCGATGACACCGGCCACGTGCATCGCGGTCGGGAACGTATCGTTCGAGCTCTGCGAACGATTCACATCATCGTTGGGATGAATGCGCTGAGCGCCATCCCCGAGCAGTTCGCTGCCTCGGCGGGCGATCACCTCGTTGACGTTCATGTTCGACTGCGTCCCGCTGCCCGTCTGCCAGACGACGAGCGGGAACTCGTCGTTCCAGCGGCCTTGTACGATTTCGTCGGCCGCTTGCGCGATCGCCTCCGACTTCTCTGGCGGCAACCCGCCGAGGTCGCGGTTGACATGAGCGGCAGCTTTTTTGAGCAGCGCGAAGGCGCTTATTAATCTTGGCGGCATACGCTCCGTGCCGATTTTGAAATTTTCGAAGCTGCGCTGAGTCTGAGCCCCCCATAACTTATCCACAGGTACTCTGATTTCCCCCATGGTATCACGTTCTATCCGATATTCTTCCGTCATACATGCCCTCCTTGGTCAGTCCAAACTACATCATCATTACTTCGTTCACACGAATAACCCCACGTTGGTAAGCGTAAACACGCCTCGCATAGTTTCCCCCATAATTGGTGTGTTATGAGCCGCATCTGGTTATCCTACTAGCGGGCGAGCTATAATGGTGAATATTGGCCTACCACTGCCAATGCTAAGTTGTATTTGGTACAACTTTTATGCTTAATATTATGCTTTATTGGTACTACAACAAAACAAAAGGAGATTTACATATGGAAACAAAGCTAGCTATCATCGTCCGCTCCACAGAGATTGATGTGAATGGGCATGTGAATAATGCCAAATATTTGGAGTATCTCGAATGGGGGCGTGAGGAATGGTATGAGGCCTGTGCGCTATCTTACGAGACTTTTGGTTCGCTCGGTATTCAAACCGTGACGGTGAACATCAACATTAACTACCGAAAAGAGTGCAAGCAAGGCGACCATTTAACCGTCAGCTGCCGACCTGAGAAGATAGGCCGCTCAAGCTATGTGCTGCAACAAGAGATCCGCAATGGGCAAGGTGAGCTGTGCGCTGATGCGCTCGTCACGAGTGTAACGATGGACAGTGTGGCGCGTACAAGCCGGGAGGCCCCGGCGGAGTTAAGGAAGTATTTTGCCTAAGTAGCTCGCAGCCTAACAGTAGTTTGCTCTATCTATTTACTCTATCTATTTACTCTATCTATTTACTCTATCGGTTATCGGTTATTCACCTGCACTCTCATAAGCTATAGCATTGTTGAAGGACGTGTGATCGGACAATGACCAAGAGGCGGCGCATCAGGTACAAATTCGACCAGCTTCCGCATGAAATAACACGATTCAGGAAAATTCTCAGGGTCACAGCGACCCTTCATATAGAGCAGAAGGACAATCGTACGTGACTCACTTCCGATAACAAATTGCTCCATGACCAGATTTTCGCTTTTAATGCGCTGACGGATTAACGACAAGTTCGTCCATACATCTTCTACGAAGGATTCTTTCGGACCTCGAATCACTTTCTCATTCTCAGAAACGCTAATACCACGCTTCACTTTTTGAGAAAATGGGAACAACAACCCTGACATCTCGCCAGAAATGCATAGCAAGGCATCCCCGTTCAATAAGCCCTCCAGTGCTTCTTCTGGCGTCTGTGCTTGGATGTAATTATGCATCCTATGGTGAAACTATTGGAAATTTATACATATACATCTCACATATTATCTGTGGATAACTTTTGGCCAATCGGTGTTGGGAGTCCGTCCATGCTCGTCATGTTTTTCGCTTGCCAGTAGTCAAGCAGTCCTTCATCACCTTGCTTGGTCGCCCAGTTCTGCAGCGTTTTCCGTTCACCCTCATAGGTATAAAAAGGAATGCTGTAGCCGCAAGACGACTTCACCTCATGGATATCTACGACCATGATCTGTCGCACACCTGGCAGCAACTCGAACTTAGGCGCCAGCCGATCCCACTCGTCAGAGTCAGGCAATACAACGCTGCCTTTGCCATACAGCCTTATAATTTGAGGTGGTCCTTCGATGGCCATGAACATGATGGTGATGCGGCCATTTTCCGCTAGATGCGCGCTGGTTTCATTTCCGCTCCCCGTTAGGTCTAAATATGCCACTTTATTTACCGATAGAACCCGCAGTACGTCATGCCCCTTTGGCGAAATATTGACATGCCCTTCCGCAGATAACGGTGCTGATCCAACGAAAAATATATGCTGCTTGGCGATAAACGCCTCATGCTCCGGTAGTAGAGCTTCGAATGATTTTCCCATATCGCACTCACCCTCTTTCCATTTTCTTCTATTATGTGCTCCTCCCCCCTATTTGTGAAATATGTATTTGATGCACTCTTGATAGGAAATTCCTATAACAAAACCATTCATAAGTAATTTTCCATACTTTGCATAGTTTCGGATAAGCCGAGGGATACTTATTTAGTGAATCTTAGAGGAGGTGATTGTACCATGTCAACGACCAATAGTAACGACGACGTAGTGAGTCATGCGATTAATGCTGCTGAGGCGAATGCCGAAGACAGCCAATCGAAGCAACAGGTAGAGGAATTGTCTTCTATGCTGCAAAGTGCAACAACGAATGACAGCGAGAACGAGGAAACCTCCTCACAGGAATAATCCGCTTCAGTTCCACAGCATAAAGGGCCTCCGTCGATGCAAATATGGCATCCCAGCCTACATGAAAAAGAGCTTTCCCCTCGTTTAAACGCGATGAAGGGAGAGCTCTTTTTCTTTTTCATGGTAATTCTATGCCAATCGTTGAACCAAACGCCCATCTTTCGAATATGGTGTAGCAAAAACGTAGGGATGATGAATCATGAACGACTTGGATTTGGAGCACCAACCCGTAAGCATACAAACGTATAAGGTGCTGAAGGACAAATTAAATCTGTTGTACCCCGCTGTTATTCATTTGAGCCCTCCCATGGTGCAGCATAAAATCAACACAACGATTGTAGATGCCGTGAATAAGCAACTGCATGATCAGGGATACCCGCAAAACCCCATGACCGATGTGACGGCTTATTATGAAATCAAAACGAATGAACGCCGTGTTCTTAGTTTGTCGTTGATCAATTATGCTTTTTCGGGTGGAGCCCATGGACTCACGATTCAAAATTCGTTGACCTTCAGCACGGAAACAGGCAAAAGCTATACGCTGAAGGAATTATTCAAACCAGGCAGCGATTACGTTGCTAAGCTTAGTGCCATTATTTCAGCTGAACTCCAGCTGCGTGATATTCCTTTGTTGGTTGAATTTAAAGGCATTCGTCCTGATCAGGATTTCTATGTTGCGGATAAATCGCTGGTAGTTTATTTTCAAGTCTATGAGCTAGCCGCTTATGTGTACGGGTTCCTCTATTTCCCGATTTCGGTGTATGCGCTGCAGGATATCATTGCAGAGGATGGTCCTCTTGGTGCGATGATGTACTAAAGACAAGCTAGACGCAAACGATAATCTGTCGGCTGAAGTTACCTTTGTTCACCGTACAGCGTGAATCGATGTGAAAGCCTGCTTCGGTCAAAAGCAAGTCGATCTGCTCTGTCGTTACAATAACCGCGCGCCGCGCTAACCGGCGGGCGGTTTGCAGCATGTCCAGCTTCTCTGCCTCCGGAAGGACAGAGCATAGGTTGTAAGGCATGTCCAGAATAAGCGCATCGTAGATGCGCTGCGGACTACCTTGCAAGGCGTCTTCCGTATGCGGAACGAGCGTCCGCATGTCTGCGATCTGGACCACATCCGGCATGCCGAAATGGTCCAGATTCACCCGCGCGCCGCGCACGGCCAGCGGGTTGATGTCGTAGCCCACAATGTCGATCCCCATCGACATCGCCTCCACCAGCACCGTGCCGATGCCGCAGCACGGGTCAATGACCCGCGTGCCCGCCACCTCGGGCACGGCAATGTTCACCACCGCCCGCGCGAGGCGCGTGCCTAGGGCGGTGGAGTAGTTCTGCGGCTTCTGCTGATGCTGAAGCCACACCGCTTCGCCGTAGCTGCCCTCGCCGAACAACCACCGGCCTCCCAGCTCCGTCACGGCGAAATATTGCTCAGGCCTGCGCATCTCGGCCTTGCCGCGCAGCCCAAGACCCAGTTCGCGCTCGACGCTCCGCTGGCGGTCATAATCGACCGCCGTGTCCGTCTCCGCGAACACAACCTTGAACGTTGCCCCTCGCACGGTCAATGTGCTTAACTGTGAGGCCAGCGCAGGCAGGCTGTCGGCCTCATAAGCAACATCCATCCGCATCTTCAGAAACGGGCTGCGGCTCGGTTCAACCTTACGAGCGCTGACGGCGTAGCGCGCACCAATAACAGCGTCTGCGCCCAGCAACGTGCGCAGCTCTAACTGACACAAAGCCTGCTCATCTTCATGGCAGGCAAATACATAGATATGTTTCATCCTCGATCCCTCACTCTTTCCCACATTAAGCAAACTCCTGAATAACCTGCTTCATGAACGTATCCATCGTTTTACACAAGAACATATCCTTCCGATACACAATCCCCACTTCCTTCTGCGGAATGGGAGCGATGATCGGGATCGCACAAAGCTGCTGCTCATGCATCTGACCGCCCATGCTCTCCACATACGATTGAGGCAAAATTGCCCCGCACACGTGGTTCTTAGCCATCTGCAGCAGAGACTCCAGTGTCGACAGCTCCACAATGGGCTTCCAGGCAAGTCCATTCTGGGCACAGCAATCGTCCATCATTTGGCGAACGTAGAACTTCTGCTGCAGCATCGCAATCGGAATCTCTGTGAGCTCCGCCAACCGAATCTCCTTCACCTGCTCGTAGGCAAATGGATGCTGAGCCGAAACTACCAGTTGAAGCTTCTCCTGATACAACGGAATACACTTCAATTGCTCATCCTCTTCCGGCAAAAACACAACACCCACATCGAGCTCGTTGCTGAGCAGCTTTTCTTTGGTCTCTTCGGTGGCCAACTCCATCACGGAAAGCTCGATTTTGGGATATTTCGCATGAAACGTCATAATCGTCGCCGTCAGCAAATGATTCCCCGAACAGCCGATTCGCAGCCGTCCTCTCTGCATCCCTTGGAGCTCATTCATCGCCATTTGCGCCTGCTCCAGCTCATGAAAAATGTTTCGACTATGCTTGCGCAGAATCTCGCCCGCTTCCGTCACATAAATCTTTTTGCCGATGCGCTGAAAAAGAGGTGAACCCACCCGATCCTCCAACAATCGGATCTGTTGACTGAGTGTAGGCTGGCTGATTCCCAGCTTCTCCGCTGCTTTGGTGAAGTGCAGCTCCTCACACACCGCCAAAAAATACACCAACAACCGATAATCCACCTGACACTCTCCGATCATAGTTATTAACTATGATAGTAATTGATAAATCGCAATTGATCAATGATTGCAAATTTTCTATAGTTAAGGGTAATAGATTTACGGAACCCTCCATATGAAAGGCGGCGTATCACATGTACGGAAGCATTCGAATAGAACCTAATCACAACGGCAAAACCATGCCCAATTTAGACGAGAATCTCGGGTTTGGGAAGCATTTTACGAGTCATATGTTTATGATGGATTACGAAGAAGGCCAGGGCTGGCACGATCCACGCATCGTTCCTTATGGTCCGATCTCGCATGATCCTGCGGCGATGGTTTTTCACTATGGGCAAGCGGTTTTCGAGGGTATGAAGGCTTTTCGCACCGAGAGTGATGAGATTATGTTGTTCCGACCTGATCAAAACGCGAAGCGCTTGAACCGCTCCAGTGAACGACTCAGCATCCCGCAAATGGACGAAGCATTCATTGTCAGTGCTATTCAGGCGCTAGTTCGTGTCGATGCTGCCTGGGTACCGAAGAAGAAAGGCTCATCCCTTTACATCCGCCCCTTCGTCATTGCTACGGAAGCAGCCTTAGGTGTGCGCCCTGCTACGCACTATTCGTTCCTTATCATTATGTCGCCGGTCGATGCTTACTATGAGGAAGGGCTGAAGCCGGTTAACATCCTTGTCGAGAGCCATTATGCACGTTCTGTTCAAGGTGGAACCGGTGTCGCCAAAGCAGCGGGCAATTACGCAGGCAGCCTGAAGGCGCAAACACTTGCCAAAGAGCATAACTGTGCGCAGGTGCTCTGGCTCGATGCGATCGAGAAGAAATATTTGGAAGAAGTCGGCAGTATGAACGTCTTTTTCAAAATCAACGGAGAAGTTGTCACGCCTAGCCTTAGCGGCAGCATTCTGGAGGGTATCACACGTGGTAGCATTATCCACCTGCTCAAAGAATGGGGTATTCCGGTGTCCGAGCGTAAAATTTCGATCGATGACATTGTTAGGGCCCATGCGAATGGGTCGCTGGAAGAGGCTTTTGGCACAGGAACCGCAGCGGTTGTCTCGCCAATCGGCAGCCTGTTGTGGAACGGTACATCTATGGTGATTAACCAGGGGAAAACGGGTGAATTGGTGGAACGTCTGTACACGACCATCACGGGTATTCAAAGCGGCAAGCTGCCGGACACGTTTGGCTGGTTACTGTCGGTTTAGGCGGCAGTGACGGGTACATTCGCGTAAATAGTGCTCAATCGAGGGAATAGTGGTGGTCAACCACACTTAATCTCACAAAAACCAGCTTCACATCCGAATTAGCGGTGGTTCACCCCTCTTATTTCCTTCGTTTGCGCTTATATGCCGCTCAATTCGATGGAATAGCGGTGGTCAACCACCCTTATTTTCACCAAAAAGAGCTTCACATCCGAAATAGCAGTGGTTCACCACCCTTATTTCCCGCTCTCGCCATCATCGTCCTTCGCTTTTCCCTGCTCCTCCACAACATGACCATCAATATCGATAATATCCTTGCTGCTAACTGCATCATCCCCGAGGAAATCCCTCAGCTTGTTCTTCGCTTTACGTCTAACCTCGTCATCGATGCTCTTCGAAACTGCCGCTAAGGCAAAGCCTAGCGCACTTAAATCATCGACATACCCCACAACTGGCAGCAAATCGGGGATTAGATCCAGCGGCAAAATGAGGTACCCGAGGGTCCCATAGATTTGAACCTTCGCGCGGAGCGGTGTTTTCGGACTTTCCAACGCATAAAATAGCAGCAACCCGCTATAAATCACTTTACTGCCGGCTTTCTTGGCACCCTTTTTCAGCTTGGACCAGAAGCCCTCAATAGAGAAGTATTTCTCATATTTGGAAGGATTCATTTCATGATCACTCCATTCATTTCATCTACCTATGTATATCCACTATTTTACACCTATCTGCCACATAAAGTCTTGGTTTCGGCTTACTTCTTATTGTTATGCTCTATTTGATTATAGTTAATCGGCTTCTGGCAACAATGGTTAAAAAATGGAGGTGCATAGTTGTGGCAGAAATTAAAGTTCTAGATAATGGTCCCCTGCTCGCAAGTGGCGTTACGTTAATGGATGGCGAAGGAAAACCAATGGAATCGAAAGATCAGATCTATCTGTGTCGTTGTGGGCTCTCATCTAACAAACCATATTGCAGCGGTGCTCATAAGGGGAAATTTGAAAGTCAGGTTCGCGCCTAATCCACGCTAGGATACTATAACCTATCTATAACCTAAAGGGTTGTTCTCAAGCAGATTTATCTACTTGTGGAACAACCCTTTTAACTCTTTTCCAACATACCATGACTCACAGTTCCTCTCAATCCCCTAAGAACGTGGCAACAACTTCTTCGATGTAAATGTCTTGCTCCCCACTATAATAATTTGCAACGTCATCCTTCAGTTCCTGAACTCTAGGATCGCTTATGAATGTCTCCAAGGCTTCTTTCGTTTCAAAATACAAACTGAAAATAAACGAATACGCAGGTGTAGTTCCGTCTGCTGAAGATAGGACCTTTTTGACCTCATACTTGGAGGCCCCCATCTCTAGCACGGTCTTTCGGGATAGCAATGCAACATGTTTATTCAAATAGTAATTCTCATCAAAAGGGATACCTTGTTTGTAGTGAAACGTTAATACCAGCATGCGCTCAGCTCCTTAATGGGGATATGAGCATGATAAACGATGACACTAGCGATAGAGTCAACAGAAAATAATCCCGATGTCCCTCTCCTAGGCTTGCTCGGGGCTAGCTTATACCGATTAGTTGCAGCAAATAAAAAACTCCAAGCCAAAAAGGACATTCTGTAATTCGCCAGCAGTGCTAGCCTGAATGTCCTCTGTTCACCGTATATCTTCGCTAGACGCCTTACATTAACCTACTGCACCATGCTCCCTGAGAACGTCAATCACCGCAGTATGTCCTTGCTCTTTGGCCAGATCAATTGCATAAACGCCGTCCACTGTCTTCACATTTACATCCGCACCATATTCGAGCAATAACCCAATAATCTGTGTACTATCCTTATGGAAAGCGGCCACATGTAAAGAGGTATGCCCATTGCTATCCATAATGGCCGTCTTCGCACGGTGAGCGAGCAGCAGCGCAATAACTTCCAGGCTCCGCTCACCTGCAATAGCTGCGTGTAAGGCCGTATTGGAAGGGATATAGCTGACTTTGGAGTGAGATAAGGCATTCACATCAGCTCCATTTTCCAGAAGCAGCTTGACCACTTCTCCCTTACCGAAATGTGCCGCGAAGCCTAAAAGGGTAAGTCCATCGCTGTTTTCCGCATTGGCGAGCGAAAGATCCGCATCCAGCAAATCCCTTACGCGACTTACGTCGCCGGTGCGAGCTGCTGTAAAAATGTCGTTGATCATGTAGGGGGGGCCTCCTCTAACTTTTATGTTATTTCAATTCGGCAAAAATTCAGCGATTCCCTTTTTTACATTCTAGGTTAGATGGCCCTTTTCCCTCTCCACTCCGAACACAACCGTCCCCAGTTACGCATCAAGCCATCTACCGCTAAACCAAATGGGTTTATCACCTCTTCGGCCGACTTCTAACCTCTTTCAGATAACTAAGAACATTCCGCTCTTCCGAGTAAACGTATTCAAAATTTAGCCGAGCAGCGACCTCCTTGGCCGTTTCACGAAACAGGTCGCACATCGCAAAAAGGGCATCCCAGATGTTATCGTAATCAGTATCCGAATAGGTTGCCAAATAAGCTTGCCATTCTTCTGTGGTCAGATGCTCTTTGATGTACTTTCCACATTTGCTCGCACTCATCGTAAAATCAGAACGCATCCCAATTTTCCACTCGATCATCTGGATGAGGACATTGCGGTTGATTTGCTCGTACATATACATAACATAGGTCAACTCTTCGCGCCAAAGCCCTTTTGCTATGTTCAAACAGATCCACCAGAACTCATTGCAGCCTCCTTGAAATTTCTTCTCCGATGGCCTGCGGATATGGTAGTCTCTATCGCTCGCCGCGGGGAACGGCCCTACTGTACCGTCTTTATCTAAAATCAGCTCGCTTAGACTATCCGGCTCAAGAAGTTGATGCCGCTGTGCTAGAGGAATTAATGTCAGATCGATCCGATTCCCATCTTGGAATTGCATGAGGTATACGATACGTTCCGTTGGCTCCGATGGATACATTTCATTTTCATCCGGCATTTGCATGATGAGCCGCTCTCCAAAATGATCGATCCAGCTGGGATCCGTACGGAATGAGTCCGTTTCCTGCACGAAATAGACGATATCGTAATCCTGAAAATCATCCCGCGGCACATTAGGATTCGTACGCGATCCATTCATCATTACCGCACGTATTCGCTCATCATGCCTTGCTGTATCTAGAATTAAGGACATCATTTCTTGTTCATTACGCATAGTCATCTACCCTTTCGAGTCATTTGAGTACGATACATCTATTCCCGCCTTGGAACCATGACAGATCCGCGGTTGTTAACTTCTCCAACTCCAACTCAAGCGTTTCAATTTCTTGAATGCCCCCGCCATACCAAATCGCCCACAGTTCAATGGGACTCGCAAGCGGGTACAGATTATTCAAATAGGCTAAAAGCCGTTCCCTACACGCCGTATCCCAACTCCCGCCGATCCAATAGACATAAGGCTTGCTTATATATACATCTAGCCGATATGGTGGATTCTTGCATTCGGCAATTTGTAGTCCTTCCATATCCGATTCCGCGCCTGCATACCATACATCCAGCTCATCATCTAATTCATCCCAAGGCAACGCTCCCGTAGGGAGCGGATCCATCTTTTTGATGTCTTTTACCTTCATCCTCACAAGCCCTCTAAGATCGAGCACCGGCAGCGGCTGCTCCGCGGCGATAAAGTAAAATTCGCTCATTCGTCACCCTCCTATTTCCCATATTGTCCCAATATATCATATACGCGCAGCCATGGCTCAATCTACATCTAGTATCGTTCCGCCACCAGCTCCTATGAATCGATATGCCGATTCACAGCATGCTGCTCAAACCCTAAACGCAAAAAAGACTACTCCCGAAAGAGTAGCCCTATCACTGCGAACAAACCAAATACCGTTAACATCGCCCCCGAGACGCGGTTGATCCACAGGAACGCAGTTCCTTTGATGCGATCCCGGAGCAGCCCCACCAGCAAACTCAATAGCAGCCACCAAAACGCTGAGCCTGTGAACACGCCTGTCACGAGAGCTATCGCAGGCGTGAAACCCGCAGCAGCGTTGTCTCCCAACCCGAGTCCGGCGAATGCGCCCACGAACGACATGATGGTCATCGGATTCGTAAAGGTGAGCAGCAGCGTGGACGCATAGGATTTGAACAACGTGTCCCCTGTCGCTTTGGCCGCCTCAACTGCAGGCTTGGAACGGAAGGTTTGCACCCCCAAATAGATGAGGAACAGACCGCCAGCAAGCTGCAGAATCACCTTTTGATCCAAGAGGAAGCTGGTGATCAACGTCAAGCCGAACCCGGCGATAAACCCATAAATCGCATCCGCGGTTGCGGCACCCAACCCAGACAGAAAGCCATGCAAGCGGCCTAACGTCAATGTCCTGCGCATACATAAGATCCCGATGGGACCCACAGGTGCCGCGATTGAGAAGCCAAGTAGAAGTCCTTTTAACAACGGGATAAGCAATTAGAACACCTGCTCACCATCGTAAGTAGCAATTTTCTTGTAGAGATCGGGACGACGATCCCGGAAAATACCCCATTCGATACGCTGAATTTCCAGCTGATCGAGATCAAACTCAGCAACCAGGACAGTTTCCTCGTCGCGACCAGCTTCCTCGATCAGATTGCCCTGCGGGCCTGCAATGAAGGACGAACCATAGAAATTGATACTGGAATCCTCATCTTCTTCTTTGCCAATCCGATTCGATGCGATAACCGGCATCAAGTTACAAGCCGCGTGACCGCGCATGCACATTTGCCAGTGATCCTTGGAATCGATCGAACCATCCTGCGGCTCTGAGCCGATAGCCGTTGGGTAGAAGAGCAACTCCGCACCCATTAACGCCATCACGCGAGCAGCCTCCGGGTACCACTGATCCCAACAAACGCCGACTCCGATTTTGGCATAGCGAGTTTTCCACACCTTGAAGCCGGTATCACCCGGGTTAAAGTAGAATTTCTCCTCATACCCCGGACCGTCGGGGATATGGCTTTTGCGGTAGGTGCCGAGCACAGCGCCATCGGCATCGATCACAGCAAGCGAGTTGTAGCGAGCGTAGTTCTTTTTCTCATAAAAGCTGATCGGCAATACAACCGCAAGCTCCTTGGCGATCTCACGGAAGTGATTGATCGCTTTGTTTGTCTCAAGTTCCGTCGCATAGCGGTAGTAATCGGACTTTTCTTTTTGGCAGAAATACGGCGTTTCGAACAGCTCTTGAATCAAAATAATTTGCGCGCCCTTCGCGGCAGCCTCTCGAACCAATTTCTCCGCCTTGCGAATGTTGTCATCTATGTTTTCGGAACAGCTCATTTGTGTAGCTGCTACAGTCACTTTTCTCACGTGTAATCACCCTTTCTTGCTGGCTGGCATCTGCTGCGTCGTGCAATGCACATTGCCGCCTTCTTTGATAATGGACATGCCGTTAATCGTACGGATTCTGCGATCTGGGAACGCTGCGCGGAGCGCCTCAATCGCCTTGCGGTCCGTCTCCTCAGCTGTCCCGCCAAACACCGGCAAAATAATGCCGCCGTTCACGAAGTAAAAGTTCAAATAGCTAAGCGTCAAGCGCTGCTCTTCAAAGAAAGTAAGCGGTGGTTGCTCAATTTGGATAATCTCAAATGAACGGCCTTTGGCATCTGTGCTACTACGAAGAATCTCCAAATTCTCCTGCGTAATCGCATAGTTGGCATCCGAAGGATCGCCACAGACTTGCAGAATGATTTTGCCTGGAGCCGCGAAGCATGCAATGTTATCTACGTGACCATCGGTCTCGTCGCCGTCCAGCCCTTTGTTCAGCCAGATAATTTTCTCCACATTCACGAAATTGCGGACATGCTCCTCAATCTCCGCACGGCTCAGATCCGGGTTGCGATTCGTGTTCAGTAGACATTCTTCGGTCGTCAAAAGAGTACCTTCCCCATCCACGTGGATGGAGCCTCCCTCCATGACGAGCGGAGCGTCAAAACGTTTCACACCATAATGCTCCGCGATTTGCGGGGCTACGTTATCATCCAAATCCCAAGGCGCGTATTTGCCGCCCCATGCGTTGAACTTCCAATTCACTGCCGCGATTTCTTGCTGCGCGTTAAGTACGAACGTCGGACCATTGTCACGGAACCATGCATCATTATGTGGAATCTCAAGGAACTCCACGTTGGACTCCGTGAACATCGCTTTCACCCCAGCTGCGTCGGAAGGGTTCACGATCACTGTAACAGGCTCAAACTCCGCAATGGCCTTCGCCAAATCCGCATAGCCTTGGGACACAACCGCGTGATCCTCCGGGTAAACCATCGACGCTTGCACAGGCCAAGAAATAAAGGTGCGCTCGTGCTCTGTCCATTCTGCTGGCATGCTATAGTGTAAATCCTTTGGTTTCGTCGTCATCATCCATCATCTCACTTTATCTTAAATTTAATGTAGCTTCATATCCGAATAAATTGCTTATAAAGGAAGCCAAATAAAAACATCGTCTCCCATCATAACTCAAAAGGAGCCAAGGCTCAATGTAAATAGGTAGTTCCGCGTCCAAATCTTGTTGACAACCAATCATCGCTTCACGAATGTAACGGTTGCAACATTGTTACCAACCAATCATCGCTTCACGAATGTAAATGCTGCGCCATTTCCTACCTGCATATTTTTACGGCTTTTAATAAACATTAGAAGAGGATTTATATCAAACGTTTCCCGAAGGGATGGATCACATTGGCAACAGTTCTGCATATTACTGCGCATCCACACGACCACCAAAGCTCCTACAGTATGGCCGTCGGCAAAGCTTTTATTGACGCTTATCGGGAAGCGAACCCGAACGATGAAGTGATTCCTATTGACTTGTATCGTGTCCAAGTGCCGCATATTGATGCGGATGTGTTCAGCGGCTGGGGCAAATTGCGAAGCGGACAAGAATTTTCTTCTCTGACTAGCGACGAAAGCTCCAAAGTAGGCCGAATTAGCGAAATTACGGAGCAGTTTATTGCGGCAGACAAATACGTTTTTGTTACACCGATGTGGAACTTCTCATTCCCTCCAGTAATGAAGGCTTATCTGGATGCTCTTTGTGTGGCTGGCAAAACGTTTAAGTACACGGAAGCCGGTCCCGTAGGATTACTTTCTGGCAAAAAGGCACTGCATATCCAAGCACGCGGTGGTATGTATTCGGAAGGTCCGGCTGCAGCCATGGAATCGGGCCATCGGTACATCAGCATCATAATGGCATTCTTCGGTATTCCCGAAACGCAGGGGCTCTTTGTTGAAGGGCATAACCAATTCCCAGATAAAGCGCAACAAATCAAAGCGGATGCGATTAGCAAGGCGCAGGATTTGGCTAAAAGCTTCTAAACAAGACAAGGCCACCCCTAAAGGGTGACCTCAGGTTAACTATCCTTCTTGCCGACGGTTCATTTGAACTGTCGGCATTTCTTTGGGTGAGGAAGAAGCACCTAGCAGAAACGGATACGTTAAATATAACCCAGCTATATAGAGCAGCGCCGCAATGTACACAGGCAGCAAATGTACAAAATCTGTGTAACCAATATGCGCATGTACAAATAGTCCCGCGATGAAGCCTGGCATCCCTCCCCAGAGGAACGTCCACCACAACCAGCCTTCACCTTGATTGACACCCCAGAGCGCCGATGCGGTGATCGCCACGGCCAAAGAGAATAACGCGCCTCCAAAGCCCGCACGATCATGCGCGATGAGTGGGATCATGTAATCACTCCAAGCAGACAGCTCCGAAGTGCTTAGACCCAAATACGCCAAATCACTCGGGACGAAAACACCCGTGATCCCTACTAGGGATATGGTAAGTCCCCCAATCCCCAAACCAAAGCCAAGCACCACCAAGCAGCACTGCCCCCACTGAGCTCTGAGCCATACCCGATCATTTCTTAATCTTGGCGGCTTACGTGAGGGAACATCTTTTAAGCCACGCACTGTGAGCAGCAGCATCGGCAAAAGGATCACAGCGACAACCGCATGCAGCGGATCAAAATAACCATATCCCAGATAGAGAAAGAAACTGCTAAATCCTACAACACACGAGGATATGACGGCTGTACGAGCCCAATGCAGTCCACAACGCAGCCCGTGATGAGCTAGCTGATAATAGAAAATGCCGATGGAGATCATTGTCCCCGCCAAGGTGATGCGATCATGAGACATGAAATGCAGGAGATGTGCATTGAAACGGATGATTTCGCTGCGAGATCTGCCCAAAAAGTCTTCATCGTACGGCAAAACCACCGTCGTCGCTGCGATAAGCCATGCGAGAACGCCGCCGATCATCATACCTAAGCCCAGTAAGCTCATCCATCCCCAATTCGCCCAGAAGGATGGGGTTGGGGGGAAGGATGGCAAGATTGGGGTCTCCACTAGCATGGGAGCTGTCGTAGAGGTGGAAGGTTGACAAGCCGCGTCGTTAGGATCGGCGGCCTGCTCGTTGGAGGGGAAAGTGCCATCGTTAGGCACCGTCACAACGGCTCCAGAAGTTACAGGCTTTGTGAGACGATCATACAGGATCGCTTCATTGATGCGTTTCGGCAGCCCTGGCCCCGTATAAACGAGCCCGCTGTGCAGCATGACGCTATTCGCGCCTGCTGCCAGCAACGCTAGCGCGTCCTCCGGCTGATGCACGCCGCCAGCCGCCACAATCGTGCTGCGCTCGCCCAGCGCCTCGCGCAGTGCCCGAACCTTGCTCAACTCCGCGCTGAGCAATGGGACACCGCCGCCGACGCGCTCGCGGCGTGAGCCCGGCTCCCTATGCGCGTCGCCGAGCACGACACCGCTGAAGCTTCGCGCGGTGTCTACACAAGCCCGCAGCTCCCCCAAGGGGATCTGCCGCGGCACATACAGCAGCACTGGCTTGCCCGGGGCAGCCGCTTGCGCAAGCTGGCGCACCTCCATGAGGTACGCCAAAGCCGCCCCCAATGGCCAGCCTTCGGCAAGGCCATCGAGGGTGAACCCCGCCGCGTACGGCGCTAGCCCCAGGAGCAGCTCCCGCTGCTCTTCAAGCGCTTCGTACGGCGAGCTCCCCGGCATCGGCCGCAGCCGCACGAAGTGCGGCAGTCGATGCCCCGTGCCCTTGCGCAGGCGCGCAGCGATCGCGTCCGCGCCGTCGTTCACGTAGCCATCGGGGTAGACGATGGCTTCATCCGCCGCCGCGCGCTCAATGGGCGCGGCGCTATGTATCGCTCGGACCGTCACGGGTCCGAGTTCGATGAAGCCGAGCCCGAACTGGGCGAGGGCTTTGTGTGCGGTGCCGTGCGGGTCAAGCCCGCCGCTAAGGCCTACCGGGCAGGCGATCCGCACGCCTGCTAGCTCGCCCTCAAGCAGGGGCGACAGTTCAATGTGCCCCATCGTGCGGATCACGAAGGTGCCGCCGGGAACGCGGCTTAGCCCGCCTATCGCATGCAGCGTGAGATCCCTTGCTCTTCGCCCACCAAGCCTGAACAGCAGCGGTTTGAAAATCGTATGATACGACCAGTCGGGCATAGGCCGCCTCCTCTTTTGGATGTTTTATCCAGTATACCGCGTATCCTTTCCTCTGCCCATAGACACACTTTGTTACCATTCCCTGTGATTTTAATCACAGAGTCCCCATCCTCTTGTTCGCTATACTGAGGACATCAAGCCATTCTATTGGAAATGAGATGATCCTACATGTTAAGCGAACAAACCATACGAGTCATTAAATCCACCGTGCCTGTACTCGAAGTTCATGGTGTAGCAATAACCAAACGTTTCTACGACAGACTGTTCACGGCTCACCCTGAGCTATTAAATCTATTCAATCACGCCAATCAAAAACAAGGCCGGCAACAAACAGCTCTTGCAAACGCCGTCTACGCAGCAGCCGTGCATATTGATCGGTTGGAAGCCATTCTGCCTGCTGTCAAACAAATTGCCCATAAGCATCGCAGTCTTGGCGTCAAAGCCGAGCATTATCCTATCGTAGGCGAAAATTTGTTAGGAGCGATCCAAGATGTGCTGGGCGATGCAGCCACGGATGAAATTCTTGGAGCTTGGGCTGAAGCCTACGGGGTCATTGCTAATGCATTCATTGGGGTTGAGACTGACATGTATACGAATTCAGCTCAGCAGCCTGGGGGTTGGAGCGATTTCAGACCGTTCATTATCGCAGGTAAAAAAAGAGAGAGCGACGTCATTGCGTCCTTCTACCTGACACCACAGGATAAAGGTCCTCTTGCTGCATTTGAACCTGGACAGTATGTCAGTATCCGCATTCAGATACCTGGCGAAGAGCACACGCATATTCGGCAGTATAGCCTCTCACATGCACCTGGAAAGCCGTTCTATCGGATCTCGGTCAAACGTGAGGACACTAACCCTGCGGTTCCTGCAGGCAAGGTATCCCTCTATTTACACAACCAGATTCAAGAGGGAGATGTTGTGTGGCTGTCCGCACCTGCCGGTGACTTCACACTGGATCTGAAGGATACGCGCCCAGTTACACTTCTCAGCGGCGGGGTTGGACTCACCCCTATGGTGAGTATGCTCCATGTACTTGCAACGACGCAGCCGGATCGAAAAGTTACCTTTATCCATGCCGCTCAGAACAGTCAACACCATGCGCTCCGTGCAGAGATCGAAGATCTTGCCAAGGAGCACCCTCAAGTGAACGTCGCTTGGTGCTATGCGCAGCCTACTGATGTGGATTCCAACGAGCAAGCTTACCATAAAGAAGGATATCTGGATTTACCTTGGATACAAAGTGTTGTGCCCACTGTCAATGGAAGCTTTTACTTCTGTGGACCCGTACCGTTTATGAAAACGGTGAATCAAGCACTCATCGCCTGGGGGGTTGCCGAAGCGGACCGCCACTATGAATTTTTCGGTCCTGCAGGCACGCTGTAATGGCAAGCTTATGGAGAAAAGCCTAATCGCTCTTTCTCCCAGCTTCCCTCAGCAATCGATTCACGGTTTCTCGGCGTAGCCCGATGAACTGACCGATCTCCTCCTGAGTTAGCACGTCTGTCAGCTTCAACGCTCCAATATAATGTTGAAACCATGATTCCATTTTCAATAATTTAGCCGCTGGAGCGACTTCGGTCAGTTGATCTATACGCTGCTGCATCATGCGTAGTTTCTCCTGTAACTGACGAGCAATCGTACGAAAGTGCTCTGGGCTGCGTTCCAAATCCGCATACCACTGCGCAGCAGGCAGTACTTCAACGTCACTAGTAACCAGCGCAATCGCTGTTGCATAGTAGGCGCTTGGACTAATCAGCGAGTGATGCGGAATCGTCTCACCTGGTACGATGATATTCACAAGTGTCGTGTTACCATCTTCATGTGAACGGACTATTTTCAACAGACCCGAGTGCAGTTTAAACAGTGAGCCCGTCTCTCCTTGGCGGAACAAGATTTCTCCCTTATGCAGTTTCATCTTCGATTCTCCTTTGATTTGAAAAAAGCGACAGCAGTTTTCTGCTGATCGCTTTTTTCTCGTTGTATAGCGGCTATAGTTCTTTCTTCAAAGGCTCCAAGGGAGTCCGAATCTGTACAAGTACCTGTGCTATTTTCCCCGATACGCTTACATACCATTTCATCTGCTCAACCTTGCCAATGAGCCATATCGAGATTAGCAGCCCTGTTAGCGACACAAGTACCGCAATCGGCAGTGCCCACATGGAGACGGGATGTGCGAAATAGGGGATGAATGAGACTGCCAGGATCGGCGCCGCATTCCACTTGAAAAACTGAATAAGGGTTATCGTCACGAGGGCTGTTAAAAAGAAAGAAATCGCGCCCGTGCTTATGGAATAAAAAAGACTGCCCATCGTCACCGCGATAATGGCTCCGATAATAATGCGGCGAATTTCCTTGATATTGTCTACGCGATGCATGAAAAGAAAACTAAATGCCCCCAGCGTTGGGTAAAAGACCATCTTCATCGATGGAAAGTGATAGGAAGCCCAATATGCTCCCATCAAATAGCAGCAAATGATAAGCGAACGAAGAAACATCGTTGGTTCCCGTCCTTTTCTATAAGGGATACACGAAGCCGTGCCAAACTTAGACCTCTCCCATTTTACAAAATGTACAGAGATTAGGTCAATGACTTAAGTTGCCATTTTGACGCTAATTTCGCTCCACCGACACCGTTGTCGAAGAAAAGAACTTCGTCACAGCAAAAGACGCCGCCCCAAGCACGGTCGACCGATCACGAAGCTCCGAAAATTCTACTCTCAGTTGCTTGCGCGGATGCGGGAGCGAACGCTTCTCTAGCAGCTCTAGCAGCGGCTTCATCAACCATTTCTCGCCTCCAGCCAACCGTCCGCCAAGAATGATAAATTCCGGATTATACCCGTTAATAATGTTCACAACACCGACACCAAGGTAATAGCCCAGCCGTTCAAAAAGCGCAATGACCCCTGCGTCACCACTCTCGGCTTTGCTTAATAAAGCCTCTAGATCCACATCGTGCCCTAGTTCTTGACCCGCTTGCTCCAATAACGCATGCTCCGATGCGTATAGCTCCCAACAGCCCAAGCTGCCGCAGCGGCATTTGGGGCCGTCATGCTGAATCGAGATGTGCCCGATCTCGCCGGAGAAACCCGTCGCACCGCGATACAGCTCGTTTTTGATAATAATACCTGCCCCGATCCCCATGCCAATCGATACATAGACGAGATTCGCCGTGTCTTTGCCTGCTCCGAACTGCTTCTCTCCCACAGCCCCGGCGTTCGCTTCATTATCAATCACGATCGGAAGACCGAATTCAGCTTCCAACTGCGCTTGCAGCGGCACATTTTCCCAACCGAGATTCGGAGCAAATAACAAATTCCCCTCCTCATCACAGATGCCCGGAACGCCAAGGCCAATGCCAATGACCCCATAAACACTCTCTGGAGCCGTTTCGATCAGCTCACGAATCGTCGTTTTCAACAGGTGTGTGATCTGCTCTACGCTCTCATTATGATGCTGAATGCGATGTTCGCGAATCACCTTCCCCGTTAGATCCGTAAGCACTGCGAGTATATCGTGCACGCCGAGATCGACACCAATCGCATATCCCGCTGTTCCGTTAAAAAGAAGCATCATCGGCTTACGCCCGCCGCTCGATTCCCCTACACCAATCTCTTCCACGAGGGAGCTCTCGATGAGCTCGTTCACCAGACTGGACACTGTCGCCTTCGTCAGCCCCGTAATCTCAGCGATTCTCGCGCGTGAAATCGGTGAATCTGTGCGAATGTGATGCAGCACGATTGTTTTATTTATTTTTTTCACGAGGTTTAAGTCGCCTGTTTGTTTCATGGTTATCCTCCATACCGTTCCCTAATGCTGCGAGCCATCGCTATGAAAATGATTCTAACATAGAAGACTTTTTCACGCATCAACTAAGTTTGTTTAATGAATTTACAAACTATTGGAATGATGCTATGATGACTTCATAAGCATTTATCAATCATTTATTTGGAGGCTAAATTCATGAGCTACTTCGATAACGTTCAAACGATTAAGTACGAAGGCCCGACATCCACGAACCCGCTTTCCTTTAAATTTTATAACCCAGATCAAGTGATTCTAGGCAAAAGCATGCGCGAACATATGCGCTTTGCAATCGCTTACTGGCATTCCTTCTCCGCTAATGGCTCCGATCCTTTCGGTGCTGGTACGAACGTCCGCGCTTGGGACAAATACGACGGCATGGAGCTGGCGAAAGCTCGCGTTGATGCTTGCTTTGAGCTATTGAACATTCTCGATGTGGACTACTTCGCATTCCATGACCGCGATATCGCGCCTGAAGGCAGCACGCTGCAAGAAACAAACGCAAACCTCGACGAAATCGTTGGTTTGATCAAAGATAAAATGGCTTCCACAGGCAAAAAACTCCTTTGGAACACAGCGAACATGTTCACAAACCCGCGCTTCGTTCACGGGGCAGCAACTTCCAACAATGCCGAAGTATTTGCTTATGCGGCAGCACAAGTGAAGAAAGCTTTGGATCACGCGAAAGAGCTTGGCTCTGAAAACTACGTGTTCTGGGGTGGGCGTGAAGGTTACGAAACGCTTTTGAACACGGACCTTGGTCTTGAACTCGACAACCTTGCTCGCTTCCTTCATATGGCAGTTGATTATGCGAAGGAAATTGGTTACGACGGTCAATTCTTGATTGAGCCAAAACCGAAAGAGCCTTCCAAACACCAATACGATTTCGATGCGGCTACAACTCTTTCATTCTTGCAAAAATACGACCTGCTTCCTTACTTCAAATTAAACTTGGAAGCGAACCATGCTACACTTGCTGGTCACACGTTTGAGCACGAGCTTCGTGTTGCTCGCGTTAACGGTATTCTTGGCTCCATCGATGCCAACCAAGGTGACTTGTTGCTAGGCTGGGATACAGATGAGTTCCCAACTGACCTGTACTCCACGACGATGGCGATGTACGAAATCCTCTTGAACGAAGGCGGCATCGGCCGTGGCGGCGTGAATTTCGACGCGAAAGTTCGTCGTACTTCCTTCGAGCCAATCGACGTTGTGTATGCACACATCGCTGGTATGGACGCATTCGCTCGCGGCTTGCAAGTTGCAGCAAAATTGATCGAAGATAAAGTATTCGACAACATCCTTGATACGCGTTATGGCTCCTTCAAATCCGGCATCGGCGCGGACATCGTGTCTGGCAAAGCGGACTTCAAGTCACTAGAAGCTTATGCGCTAGCAAATAACGGACCGATCGTAAACCAATCCGGCCGTTTGGAATTGATCAAGGCGACTGTGAATCAGTACTTGCTTAACGCTTAATTGCTAACATCATCAAACATGTGAAAATCCCGCTTCAGCCGTTAGGCTGGGGCGGGATTCTTTTGTTTATCGCGTCACAAGTGACGTGAAACGCTCCTATTTCAGTGCATCGCGGATCGCATCTTCGATCTGATCCATTGGATCACCGTTGGGCTCCTTATAGAGCCCGCTTGCAACAGCGGCCTCGACGCTCACGGCCTTGTCATCCTCGACCAGCTTCTGCAGCAGCGTGCGCGTGCTGCCCTTGAGCTTGGTCTGGATGGCGCGATACGCCACCGCGACCATCTCGTCGCGGCGAAACACCGCGCCTAGCGCAATCGTCTGCGCCTCGCTCGCGCCGAGCAGCCCGCTTGTCGCCGCAAGCTCGCTGGCCTGCTGCGGCTCCGCCTCTGCATAGCCGAGCGCGCGCAGCGTCAGCGCCAAGAACTGCGCGCCGGTGATGCTCGCATCCGGCGCAAAGGATTCGTTGGTGACGCCGTGCACCAACGCTTTACTGTATGCGAAGTCGACGGACTTCGCAGCCCAATGCGTCGCCGGCACGTCCGTGAACGGCGAGCTCAGCCCTTGTGCATTCGCGGCGGCGGTTTCCCAGCCGAACAGACGCAGCAGCATCGTGGCACCCTGCGCCCGTGTTAGCGTCTGGTCCAGTTCGTAGCCGCGATCTGTGCCTTGAAACAGCTGGAGTTTGTTCAAGCTGTCGGCTTCTGCCGTGTGCTTAACCCCAGCGTCCGCTGCCCCAGCTCCTACTGCAAGCATCGTCGTTAGAAGCACGATTCCAGCAACGATCATGGCAAGCTTTTTGACGATAGATGCCTTACCGACGGTTCCCATCATGGCTGCACCGCCGGATTCGCACCTTTATGGTGAAGCGTAGTAAGATCAATGACATACGATGTCTCAGTTAACTTTTGGAAGAAAGGATCCATCGAACCTTGTAAATCCCATTTGAAGCTGATAGCGAACTGCGTCGGGTTGCCGTAATCATCCCAGTTTCGAGTCAGTCTAATCGTTTTCCAGCCATCGGAGTAATCCTTCACGACGCTGTTATTTGCTAGTTTTTTACCCGTGACGAATTCGGTATCCTGCCCTCTTACTTGGTTATTCAAGTTGTAAATCGGGCCACCCCCATTGGATAAACCACGCGCACGATACACACCATCCGTAACGCTGATGAACTCCTCTGTAAATGAGTAACCATTTATATTCGTTAGAATTCCTGTGGAACGAATAATTTGGAATTTGAATAAAAAAGAGCGCCTCTGTACGATGGGAGTACGTAACGGGTCTACAGCCCTTAAAATCCCACATCAGGAGGTCG